>CAYQJL010000205.1:0-24321 GCA_964417675.1 uncultured bacterium
GCCTACTCGATCCCGAGCAGCGTGGAACACCTTTCGTTCGAGACCAGCGCGAAGTTCATCCTCGCCATCGAGACCGGAGGTATGTTCCAGCGGCTGCAAAGCCACAAGTTCTGGAAAGAGGCGGGCTGCATTCTGGTCAGCATGAGCGGCGTGCCGACCCGCTCCACGCGCCGGTTCATTCGCCGGCTGTCCGAATCGGCGAAGATTCCGGTCTATGCCTTCGTCGATTGCGATCCGTACGGGATCTCGAACATCTACCGCACGCTCAAGGTGGGAAGCGGCAATGCGGCCCACATCAATCAGTTCTTCTGTGTTCCCGGCGCCCGCTTCCTGGGAGTGACGCCTCAGGATATCAAGGATTACAAGCTCCCGACCCATCCTCTCAAGGATGTCGATATCAAGCGAGCCAAGGATGCGCTCAAGAACGACCCGTTCTTTCAGGAGCACGCCGCGTGGAAGAAGGCGATCGAGTTGCTGCTGAAGATGGGGGTGCGTGCCGAGCAGCAGGCCCTGGCCAAATGGGGGCTGAATTACGTCATTGACGAGTACCTTCCGGCCAAGCTTGCCAACATCCGTGCTTTCTTGCCCTGAGGCACGCCGTGCCGTGGAGAGACGCCCATGACCACCCAGAGGGCTGCGCAAGCCAATGGGCGGGTGCCAGTGGCACCGCCGGAATCGTGGGGGCCACGGGGAGCAGGGCACCCTTTGGTGAGCGTGGGGCTGTTCATCCTGGCCAGTTTGACGGTCAACCTTCTCTACAGCTCGGCGGTCCTGGCGTTGATGGACCGTACGGGCCCGGAAGGCGTGCGCCGGCTGGGTTCGGGGAAGGGAGCCGCCGCTTCGGTTCCGTGGGATGTGCTCATCGTCGGAGTCGGCTTCCTGCCGCTGGCGCTGGGCGCGGCGCTTCTCTGTCAGCGGTACCTCGACCGGCTTCCGCTGCGCCTTCTGTGGCAGCCCACTGCTGACCGCCGCGGCCGCGCGTTCGCCGGGGGGCTCCTGGCCGCGGCAGGCCTGCTGGTCCTGCATCTCCCCATGCTGGCGCTGCTTGGCGCGCTACCCGGGGCGTTGCCGGGCACGCTGTCGGATGCTTGGCCGGGTGTGGAGACGGGCCGACTGATCCAGCACGGGAGCATGCTGGCCGCCCTCGTCGTCGTGGTCTACGCCCTGGGATTCCTGCTGCAGGGGGGGATCGAGGAGCTGATCTTCCGCGGGTATGTCTTCGCCCGCCTCGGAGCATGGGGAGGGGGGGCCGTGGCGCTGTTGGGAAGTGCCCTTCTCTTCGGCGTCGCTCACGGCTGCAATCCGGCAGGCAGCTGGCTGCCGATGGTGAACACGATCCTGATCGGTCTGGTCTTGGGCCTGGTGCGCGCCCGTCATTCCTTGCTGACGGCCATCGGGCTCCATGCCGGTTGGAACTTCCTGTTGGCGCTCAGTGAGATCCCCGTCAGCGGTATCGGTCTGCCGGGCCTCGTCCGGGTGCGCCTGGGAGAGGGCCTGCTGGGCGGGGGAGACTATGGACTGGAGGGGAGCCTGCCCACCACGATGGTCATTCTGCTGGCCGTTCTGGCCGTGTGGCTGGTTCCCGCCGGGCGGCGCCTCACGTGGAGTGGGTGGTGGGCGCCTCGAGCGGCGAGCCATCCCCCCGCAACAGACACCGGCGCAGGACCTGGCAACGGCCCAGATCCAGATCCGTCCATTTGAACAGCTCGCGCAGCACGTGGAGCACACCGAGCACGTGGCCGGATCGCTCCTGAAGCCGGAGCCTGAGCAGCAGGAGATCCTCGTTCCAGTCGATGGCGCTGACGCAGCGCTTCAGATCCACCGTCTTCTGCCGGCCCTTTGAGGCCTTGACCACGATGACCGATCCGGCCCGGATGAAGGCCTCCACTCGCTCCTCCCGCTCCGCCCGGCGGCGCAGGTCGGCCGGAATCCGCACCTCATAGTCGCCTTCGACGGCCTCGGCGGCGAGACTTGCGGACTTGCTCTGGATCCGTACGGCCGCACTCACCAAGAGCCCCTGCGGTGCTCGTTCGTTGAAGGCACACAGGTGATTTCCCCGCAGCGCCTCCAGGAGCGTCACATCCATGAGTTCGGCCCCGCCCTCCACGCCAAGGGGCAGCGGTGGGCCGAAGGAGATCTTCGGGTGGGGATTGTGCCCGGCCGAGTAGGCCAGCGGCCAGCGGGTCATCCGCATGATCCGCTGGATCAGCTTCATGGTCTCCAGGTGCGAGATGAATCGCAGCCGGCCCCGCTTCGCGAAGGTCAGCCGGTAGCCCAGTCTCGGCTCGGGCCGCTCATCGGTTGCTCCCTGGGGTGCGTCCTGCGGTGCATTCTGCGTCGCACCGCGGGGGAAGGCTGCACGAACGCGGGCCTCCATCCTGGCCCACTGTTCCGGAGCGGGGGGATCGGCCAGCTCGGCCCCGGGAAGGCAGCCGACGCCGCATTGATGGCAGTGCCCGCCTCGGCAGTCCGGCGTGATGGCCCCGGCGTAGGCGCGGTCCCGCTCGCGGGCGAGGAAACTGCGGCTGACGCCGAGATCGATGTGGTCCCAGGGCAATCCCCGGTCATGGGCGATGGCGCCGAGATAGTGCTCGGGATCAAGACCGGCCTCGCCAAAGGCTGCCTGCCAGCGGTCAGGATCGAAGTGATCGCTCCAGCCGTCGAAGCGAGCCCCGCGGCGCCACACGGCCAGCAGCACCGCCGACAGCCGGCGATCGCCGCGCGACAGGATCGCCTCGATGCGGGATACGTCCGGATCATGGAACCGCACGGTCGACCAGCGGCTCGAGATCGCGTCTCGCAGCCGCCGGCCTCTCTGGATCAGCCGCTCGCGGGAGGTGCATGCCTCCCATTGGAACGGGGTATGCGCCTTGGGGATGAACGCGCCGACGCTGACGGTCACTTTGCGCGAACCACCGTAGCGGCGTGCGATCGAACGGACCTTGCCAACCAGTGTGACAATGTCGGCGACATCCTCTTCGGTTTCGGTAGGCAGACCGAGCATGAAGTAGAGTTTCACGCGTTGCCATCCCTTGGCATAGGCCGCCTCGACCGCGGTGAGCAGATCCTCCTCGCGGACACCCTTGTTGATCACATTGCGCAATCGTTGGCTGCCTGCCTCGGGCGCGAAGGTGAATCCGCTCTTGCGGACACGGGCGACCAGCTCGGCCAGCTCGACACTGAACGTGTCGATGCGCAGGGAACTGAGGCTCAGCCCGATGCGCTCGCCCGAAAGGGCGTTGACCAGCGTCTCGGCCAGCGGACGGATCTGGCTGTAGTCGGCGCTGGAGAGCGAGGAGAGGCTGATCTCATCCCATCCGCTGGCGGGCAGGCCGGACCGAATGAGTTCGACCAGAGCCGCCGGCGGTCGTTCGCGAAGCGGCCGGTAGAAGATGCCGGCCTGGCAGAAGCGGCAGCCGTGCGTGCACCCTCGCTGGATCTCGAGCGTCAGCCGGTCCTGGACCGCCTCGATGAGCGGCACGAGCGGTTCGGCTGGGTAGGGGGCTTCTCGCAGGCTCTCGAGATAGGTCCGCCGGATCACGGCAGGAACATCGGCCCGTAGGGGGCGAACGCCACTCTGATGCGGCCCGCCAGGAGTCGCCGCGGGCCGCGGGCCATCGGGCCGCCGGCCAACCTCCACAGGGTCGTCGGCGGAGGCGTGGCCGATCTCCTCGCAGTCTTCGGCGGAGGCGGCCATCATCACCGGCGTGTAGAAGCACGGGACATAGATGCCGGGCAATTGAGCCAGCGCGAGCAGGCGCGCCTCGCGGGTGCGGCCTTGATGCTGTCGCAGCGATTCGGTAATGGCGCCCACCCGCTCTTCACCATCCCCAATCAGGATGAAGTCGAAGAGATCGGCCACCGGTTCGGGGTTGCCGGTGCAGGGGCCGCCGGCCGCGATCAGTGGATCATCCTCCCGCCGGTCGCGCGCCAGCAGGGGGATGCCGGCCAGATCGAGCATGTTCAGCACATTGGTGGCGAGCAGCTCGTACTGCAGCGAGAAGCCGAGGACATCGAAGTCGCGGGCCGGACGACGGCTCTCGAGGGAGAACAGCGGAATGCCCGCCGCGCGCATCCTCTCCTCCATGTCGAACCATGGCGCGAAGGCGCGTTCGGCGAGAGCATCCGATCGGCGATTGAGCAGATCGTACAGGATTCTGAGACCCTGATGGCTCATGCCGATTTCGTACACTTCGGGAAGAATCAACAGCCAGGTAACGCCCAGCGAGCTGTCCGCCGGCCACGGCTTGCGCGCCACACCGATTTCGGTGCCCAGATAGCGCGCCGGTTTGCTGACCTGCGGCAGTAGCGCTTCGATGCGCGCCGACATCGAAGGTGCCCGGGTTTCATCAGGCAAGATCCTGGCCTCTCGTCGCGGCAAGCCGATCCGGCTGGCGGTTATAGGATATCGACGCTCACGCCGGCCCGCAGTACGAAGGGGCGGTCGTAGTGCCTCGGATCCAGGATGCGTTTCAGATAGGTTTCCAGGTCCACTTCGCTGGGCAGCTGATCGCCGCATCCCGCGGAGGAGGAGCATCCGTCGTCATCCGGATCTCCCGTCGCCCGGTACACGGACAGCGCATTCTTGATTCCGGGAATATTGAGGGCTTCGATCGAAAACCTCAAGGAGCGTTCCCCCAGCGGCACGCGGCGGGTCAGCGCCAGATCGATCGTCAGGCGCGCACCGGCGGCGGCATCGTTGCGCAATGCATCCTGGACCACCTGTGCCCAGGTGGCATCGTCCGGCCCGCGGGCGGCCGCATCGGCGGGGGGGAGCAGGCCCGCGGGATAGGCATAGGTCTGTGTATAGCGCCGGCCGCTCTCGACGCGAACCAGCAAACCCGTGTCCCAGCCGGCAGCGAGCTGCTGGAGCCAGGCGGCCCCCCGTGCCGGGGGCGATCCCCGGTGGATGAGTGCCAGGCTGAACTGATGGGGACGGTCGTAATTGGACGGGCGCTGCTCTCGCGACGTGAGGCCGTTGCCCGCGGCGGGGGCCAGAATCAGATCGAGAATACCGCCGGCGGCACCCGGATAGCCCTCGCTGGCGTACTCGCCGGTGGGTCGGTCGGGGTCGAGCCAGCGTTGATCGAGCAGGGGTGGTTCGAAGTAGTCGGTCTGGGTGCGCGAAAAATCGTACGCCACCCGCATCCAGAGAGGATGACCGGGAACGGCACTGACGGCTTCGAGATGAAGTCCCATCTGCTGCAACTCGCCGTCATTGATGTAGACCGGCATGGTGGCGTCCGGATCGACCTGTGCGGAGAGGCGGATCTGGCCCAGAGAGATGGCTTCGCTGATCCGGGTGCCGTAGAGCGCTGCTTGCCAGCGCCACGGCCGGCCTCCGATCGTTGACTGGCGTCCGAGGCCGATTTCCAGGCTGGTTTCCTTCTCCGGCTCCAGATCGGGGTTGCCGACGACCCCTTCCATCGTCGTGGTCAACAGGTGGGCCTGCGGGGAGAAGAGCGCCTCGAGCGGCGGCTGATGCACCTGGCGCCGCGCCAGGACCCAGGCCTGGGTCCCCGGGCTCATGGCGCCGCGCAGGGCAAGGCTGGCCTCGGGGTTCACGACGGCCTCGGTCTTGCGCAGTTCGTTCGCGTCGAGCCGGCCGTTATCGCCCCGCGGGTTCTCGAAGGTCACCAGCGCCGACTCCGCGCAGCTGAAGTAGTGTGCTCCCACGCCGAGCTGCACCTGCCAGGCGGCGCCCACCGGCCGCTTGTCCCACAGGGTCAATCGTCCCGCGGTCGCCTGGCCGGGACCGTGCGGGCCGTCATCGATCGTGTCGCCGAGTTTGTCATAGCCGATGCGCAGCGAGGGGCTGTTGCCGTTCTCATCGTAGATCGCATGGTCGCTGAGGGGAGAGAAATGCTCATAGCGCCGGTAGGAGTACTGATCCACCGATCCCTTCACGCCCCACTGCGCGCGGGTTCCCCGGGCCTGTCTCGCGTCCAGACCGAGCGAGAGGGTCGTGCTGTATTTGCGCAGGTAGTAATCGAAGACATGGGCGCCGGTCAGGCTCTCGGGGTCGTAGCCCTGCCAGTAGAGGCCGGTCGGGTCCGCTCCCCCGTTGGGTTCTCCGCCCGGCCGGACATACCCGGCAAGCTCCTGTTCATGGACGCCGTCACCGAGCCAGGTCACGTAGCGGTTGTAGCCGAACCAAATCGTGCCGCTGCTCGACCGCCCGGTCTTCATCGACAGGCCCACCCGGCTGTCGAACAGCGCGGTTTCCTCATGCGGCGCGTGCTCGAGGTTGTGGAGATACTCCTGCAGGAAGTGATTGCGCTGCCATCCGCGCGCGGCCACCTGCAACGACAGGCCGTAGCGGCCGGCGCTGATCGGCTGGGCCGTGCGTGGCTCATTGCCGTCCACCCCCCACAGGGCCAGGTGGGCGGGACTGCCCAATTCCAGCCGACCGACCAGATCCAGCACGGTGGCGTCGTTGTGCGGCAGGACGTTGCCGCCCTCCGGACGCGGGCTGGCGTCGTTGAGGTTCGAATAGCGCATACCGACATGCCCCCGGCCGGGCAGGCCGAAGAAGGGCCACCGCGCCATGGCGATCTGTCCCTCGAGGTGGGTTCCCTCGCGGGTGTTCTGTGTGGCGCCCACCGCCAGGCGCAACGGCCTCTGCGGGTAGGCGGGCTGGGATGGCCCGTCCGCGGGCGACGGCGGAAGATGGCCCTGGGTGGGATGGGCCAAGCTCCACCGCACGGGCGGCGCCCCCCCCTCCGGGCTCAGGGGGGACTGCGTCAGCAGGAGCTCGCCTACGGCGCCGCGTTGCCCCGGCACGAGCAGACGCCGTTCGGTGGCCACCCCGGCCGCGAGGCCATCGACACTGGCGCTCGGCCGCACCCGGACACGGGTGTCCAGGGAAGCCAGAATCTCGCTCTTGGATCCCGGCAGTGCCCACCACATCTCGGCATCCAGGTGCGTGAGTGCTCCGTGCGCACCGGTCTGATTCTCACGAATCCGGAATCCCCCATCCGCCACGCCCACCAACGCGAGCGTCATCTGGTCAGGCACCCAGCACTCTCCCTGCAGCGGCGCCGGCTGCCGGGGATCCGACGCTGCCCGGTCGGGCTGGAAATCGAGCGTGTAGGCTCCCGAGGGAATGTCCCACAGGGTTGTGGCGGGGGCCTGCAGACGGGCGGTCAGCGTCCAGCCCTCGCTGTGGGTCAGAATCAGATCCCCATCGCGATCGCTCTGGATCTCGAGGTTTCCGTACCCCGCCCAGGCGGTGCCCACCGCGATCAGGAGGGCTACGGCGAGGACAGTCAAAGCCGCGCGCGCCGGCCGTCCCACCATCTTCGCATCCCACATGGCTACTCCTTCGAATCAGCCGTTGGCGGCAGCCGCGTGGCCGGACGGAGCCCGAGAGGTCGCCGCCGCCAGTTTCCAATACCACCTGCCAGCAACAGGATCGTCGCTTGAGCGTTGTTCCAAGTCTAGGTGGAAGATACACTCTCGGCATCCCATGGGAAGCATGGATTCCTCATGCTATGCTGTATCTGTGGCGTATCTCCAGGATTGGCTTCAGGTTCAGACATGTGGGGAAGGGGGAGACGGCAGTGTCGCAGAAACAGATGACCGCCGAGGAGGCCGCCGGCCTCATTCGATCCGGGGACAAGGTGTTCGTGGGTTCGGGTGGCGCGGTCCCGATCGATCTCGTGCAGGCGATGACCAGGCGTGCACCGGAACTGCGCGACGTGGAGATCTACCACATCCTGACCCTGGGCACGACGGAGCAGTCCGCCCCCTATGTGCTGCCCGGCATGGAGCCGTCGTTCATCCACTACGCGTTCTTCACGGGGCCGAATGTGCGCAAGGCGCAGAACGAGGGCCGGGCCTACGCGATCCCGATTCATCTGAGCAATGTGCCCGCCGCCCTTGCGGCCTATGAGATCGATGTCGCGCTCCTGATGGTTTCCCCACCGCGCCGCGGCTACTACAGCCTGGGCGCATTCGTCGATTGTCAGCTGGCCGCCGCCCGAGTGGCCAAGCGCGTCTTGGTCGAGGTCAATCCGAACATGCCGTTCGTCTTCGGCGATACACTCCTGTCCGAGGAGGACATCAACGCCCTGGTAGCGGTCGACCGGCCGCTCCTGACGCTGCCGAAGCATCCCGAATCCCTGACCAGCAATCGCATCGCCAAGTTCGTGGCCGACCTGATCGAGGATGGTTCCACACTGCAGATGGGGATCGGTGCCATTCCGGACGCCGTTCTCGAGTTCGTCAAGGACCGCAAGCACCTCGGCGTGCATTCCGAGATGATCTCGGACGGGGTGATGAATCTGATGGAACAAGGCGTCGTGGACAACAGCCGCAAGGCGATCGATCAGGGCCGCTCCGTATCGAGTTTCATCATGGGATCCACGGAGTTGTACAAATGGGCGCACCTGCATCCCGGAATCCAGCTCATGCCCTGTGAATACACCAATCGAGTGTTCAACATCGCGCAGAATCCCAAGGTGGTCGCCATGAACAGCGCGTTGCAGATCGATCTGAAGGGGCAGGTTTGCTCCGACTCGATCCGCGGCGGTTCCTACTACAGCGGCCTCGGCGGGCAGTTGGATTTTATCCGCGGCGCCGCCCTGAGCCCGGGAGGGAAGCCGGTGATCGCCCTGCCCTCTTCGGCCATGATCGACGGACAGCGCGTCTCGCGCATCGTCGCGCGGCTGCCCGAGGGCGCCGGGGTGGTCACCGGGCAAGGCGATGTGCACTGGGTGGTGACCGAATACGGTGCCGTGAATCTTGCCGGGTTGCCGTTCGGGAAGCGGGCGGAGAAGCTGATCCAGATCGCTCATCCGGAGTTTCGCGAGTTCTTGGAGGCGGGGGCCCGGGCGGATGGCTTCAAGTTGAACCATCGCTACTACATGGGCTAGCGGATCCTGGTCCGGTCGGAAAGGAGCCGAAGAGCATGACGAATCCAACAGCGGGGCGGGATTCGAACCCGATGCAGGCGCGCATCGACGTGGCCGCCGATTTTCCGCGGCTGGCCGACAGGCACCTCCTGCAGTCCCCCCGATTGGGAGAGGCCGACTTCCGGCGCAGCGACACCTGGAGAGTGCTGCGCATCCTCGGTGAGCTGATCGAGGGGTTCGAGGTGCTGGCGCCCGTGGGGCCGGCGATCAGCATCTTCGGCTCGGCCCGCACAGCGCCGGATGATCCACTCTACCAGCAGGTCGCGGCCATCGCCGGCGGGCTCGCCCAGGCGGGATTGGCCGTCATCACCGGCGGGGGGCCGGGTGTGATGGAAGCCGGCAACAAGGGAGCCCAGGAAGCCGGCGGGCTCTCCATCGGATGCAACATCCAACTCCCCTTTGAACAGCACGCCAATCCGTATCAGGACATTTCGCTGGAGTTCCGCTACTTCTTCGTTCGCAAGCTCATGTTCGTGAAGTACACAGTGGGTTCGGTCTTGTGTCCCGGTGGATTCGGCACGTTGGACGAGTTGCTGAACGCGGTGACGCTGATGCAGACGGGCAAGATTGAGCAGTTCCCGATCGTGCTCTTCGGGAGAGCGCATTGGGAGGGGCTGATCGATTGGGTGCGTGAGCAGCTCGAGGCCCATGGTTTCGTGTCCCCGGGCGACGCCGATCTCATGCAGATCGCCGACACACCGGAAGAGGTCGTCGATATCGTGGTTCGGGCCTGTCGACAAGGCGGGTACCTGCCCGCCGACGAGATCGGATCATCCTAGGAGGCGCACTCCCGCCGGCCTGCACCGGCGGCCGGAGCAAAGCAGGGCAGGGAAAGCAGGGGGACGAGTCATGAGGCGCGTGCGCGGCAGACGGGTGAGACGGTGGGCTGGATTCATGTTGCGAGGGACTTCAGCGTTCCAGGCCGGAACGTGGCGGCGCGCCGCGATGGCCGTGGTTGCGCTGGGCGGCTTGCTGGCAGCCCCGGGCGGGCCGGCCCTCCTGGCTGCGGCGGCTCAGGATGTGCACCTGCGCGGGGCCGCCCAGACGCTGCCGGGCCTGGATTCGCTTGCCTCTCAAAGCCTGTTCCGTGCGTTGGATTACCTCGAGATCGCGCCGGCCGAACTCGGCTTCGACAAGCTCTATGCCGAGGACGATACCTTCCGCCTGGCCCTGGTGGAACGTTTGCTCACATCGCCGTTGGAAGTGCCCGGTTGGCAGACGGAGCAGGTCGGAGCGCTGCAGACCGAGGTTCACAGCCCGCTGGCGCTTCTCGACCGGTTGGGCCGTCTCTGTGAGGCGCCCGGGCCAGATCGGGTACCGCCGTCCCATTGGCCGGGCGTCGCCACCCGTGGGATGGGAGAGGCCGCGGAAGGGGCGGGAAGTGAACTGGACCTTGATCTGCCCCAGCCAGTCGTCGATGTGGACCTTCGGATCCTCGGATTTCTCCGCCGCACCGGTGAAGCCGAACAGGAGTTGCACCGCGCCTTCGAGGCCTGGACGCCGCAGGAACGCGCGCAGTTGCTGACCATCGCACCCGCTTTCTGGGGCGATGCTGAGGATCCGATCGACATCGCCCGCAAGGGGGCGTTGCACTTCGAGCGGGGCCTGGAGGTCGATACAACCCTCGATCTGGGGGAGGATTTCGTTCTCGACCTGGCCGCGCGGGTGAATCGGGAAGCCCTGACCCGGTCCGCGCAGATCTATCTCGAGGGGCTCTGCCGATTCGCCGCGATGACCGAAGGCCAGACCTGGCCCGAGGCGCAGGCGGAGTTTCCCGGCGTCTCGGGTGCCGTCATCGCCTGGCATGAAACGCCGTGGGGACTGCTTCTGATCGGCGGGCCCGGCGACAACACCTACAGCCCCGCGGCCCTCTCCAGAGTCGCTTTCTTGATCGAACCGGGCGGCAATGACGTCTATCGGGGACGGATCGCGTCGGCCGTCAGCGGCATCACCTGGCCGTTCGCGGCCCTGATCGACTATCAGGGGGATGATCTCTACGATGCCGCTGGGTTGAGTTACACATTGGGCGGAGCGTTGATGGGGGTTTCTGTTCTGGTCGATGCCGCCGGCGATGACATCTACCGCGGTGATGATGGTTCCTTGGGGGCGGGGTTCTTCGGCGTGGGTTTGCTCTACGACGGGGGCGGCAACGACTACTTCGCGGGGCGCAACCTTTGCCAGGGTGCCGGTGCCATCGGGATGGGCGCCCTTGTCTCGGCCGCCGCGGCGCAGGCCCCACCTGGACCGGATCTCCAGCCGGACCGGGCCTATGAGGCCGGGCTCCATGCTGTTCCCGGAACCGGTGCGGTCCCCATCCGGTACGACGACAACGATGTCTATGTCTGCGCGCGCCAGTCGCAAGGATTCGCGTCCACCTTCGGAGTTGGACTGCTCTACGATCAGGCCGGCAATGATGTCTATCGCGCCGGCGGCCGTTATCTCCACGCTCCGCTGCTGCCCCACGATTTCCAGGCGTTGTCGCAAGGCTTTTCGATCGGGTTTCGCCCGCGGGCCGGTGGCGGAGTGGGCATTCTGATGGACGAAGCCGGCAACGACATGTACAACGGCGACGTCTACTGCCAGGGCTCAGCCTACTGGTATTCCGTGGGGCTCCTGTATGACGGCGCCGGAAATGACCGGTATGTGGCGACGCAGTACTCGCAGGGCGCCGGGATTCACCTGGCCGTCGGATCCCTGTGGGACCGCGGCGGAGACGACCATTACGTCTGCAAGTTCGGCGTGACCCAGGGTACGGCTCACGATCTGTCGGTGGGCTGGCTGTACGACGAGAGCGGCAACGACTACTACCTCGTCAGTGACGGGCAGGGCGTGAGCATCACCAATTCGGTCGCACTGTTCATCGATGCGTCGGGAAACGATGTCTATGCCACGCCGGGCGTCGGCCAAGGGACCGTGACCTGGGCTCGTGGATTCTGTGGGGCGGGGATCTTTCTGGACCTCGCGGGCGATGATACCTATCCGGCCGCTGCGGCGGGCGCCAACGGCGCCGTCTGGCGTCAGAACACATACGGGCTGGGCATCGATCTGGATCGGAAGATCGAGATTCCGGGGGAAACGATCCCGGAGATCCTCCTCACGGCGGAGGATTCGCTTCGCGCGGTCGATGAGCTGTTCGAGACCGCCGCGCTGTGGGAGGTGGGTTCGGCGCGCGAGAAGGTCCGCCGGGCACGCAAGGCGCTGATTGCCAAGGGAATCGCGGCGGTCGACTATGTCGTGCGGGAAAAGATCGACAGCAAGAGCGGATTGGAATACCGAGCCATCCAGGAGTTGGCCGAGGCTTATCCCGACAGCTTCGTCGCCCGTGTCCTGCCTCTGTTGGAGCAGGGTGAGGGCGAGGCCGCCGAGCGCGCCACCCGCAACGTCATCGCGCTTCTAGGGGACTTGAAGTGCGCCGCGGCGCGCGAGCCCATGGAGAGACTTCTCGGGAAGCGATCCTACCGGGATCACTGGAATCACCTGATCGGGGCGCTCGGCCGCATCGGCGACGGTGCGTCGGCCGAGGCCATTGCCCCCTTCCTGGGTGATGACCAGGAACGGCGTCGTCTGGCGGCCGTGGGCGCCATCGCCGCGCTGAAGGATACGACGTCGATCCCGACACTCGTGGGAATGCTGGGGGATGAGGAACTGACGGTACGAGCAGCCGCGGCGCGTGCCGTTCAGCGTTTCGGCGCATCCGCGGTCGATCCCCTGTGCCATTCCCTGTCGACGATCGGGGATGAGCGCTGGACCGATCCGACGGATCACGCCGACCGATTCCGCCGCGCCGGCCACAGCAGCCATGCTGGGTCCAGCGGCCTTACCGAGTCCAGCAGCCACGCCGTTCAGGCCGCCCTGCGCGCACAGGTTCTGGGCCGAGTGGCGGCGGCTCTGGCCGACAGCACCGACGAGCGTTCGCGGCGGGCACGCGGAGAGGCCCGACAGAGCCTACTCGGACTGCTCGCGGAGCAACGCGATCCGCCGTCCGCGGCGCTGCGATCCGCCCTGGTCGAAGCGCTCATGACCCTGGGTGGGGCCGAGACGGAGGCCCGTGTGAGGCTGTGGATGGTCGACGAGTACGATCCGCTCGTGCGGCAAACCTACGAGCGGTCCCGCGCACTCGGGCGGGAATCGAGCGAGAGGAGATGACGATGAGACCAGGTGGATTCGGCAAGGCCGGGACAGCGCGGCGCCGGCTTGCTATCAGGCCACGGATGGGCATGGAGGCCGCGCCCAGGACATCGATCGCAGCCGGTCTATCCCTGGCGGCGATCGTCGCATGTGCGGTCTGCACAGCCTGCGCGCAGAAGGAACCGATCAAGCCATCCGGTCAGATGGCTCCATCCGAACGGACAACGCCGGCCGTGCCGGCAGTGTCATCGGAGCAGGCGGCGCCGTCCAATCAGGCAGTGCCGGCCGGGCACGCAGCGCCGGTCGGGCAGTCGGTGCGATCCGAGCGGGTGGATCCGCTCGGCGGTGCCGGTGGGGGGTTGATGCGTATGGGTGGTTGCCAGACGACTCCGGAGGAATATGGGCTTCCCGCCCTGTCCGACTCGCTCGGCCTGCTGGCTTTCGAGGAGCTGATGGCGCCTGGACAGGGACCCCGCACCGGGCCGGCCAGCGATCAGCTCGAGGTCGACGGCGTGCTGTTTCTGCAGGCCGGCGCGATCGTGCGTGGAGAGAAGCAGGCCTGGGTGACCTTGGCCGGGCACGTGACGCGGCGGCTTCGCGAGGCCGGGATTGTGCTGGCCAGCCGTAGCGCGCTGTTGCACACGACCGGCACCTGCTTTCCTCCCTATCATGTGGACTTTCGGGCGGTCGGTCGATCGCCGGTCATCGATGCCTTTGTCCGCAGCCTTGCGGACCAGGCCTGGGACGGCTTTGCGCCCACCCCAATCCGCTCTGAACGCAGCCACTTTCTCACTGCGGGGAGGAGTCTCCAGCAGAGCGATGTCGTCATCGACCTGATCCGTAAGGATACAGACTGAGTCTGCTCTGCGCCGCTGCTTGGCGCCGGCAGAGTCGGCGGGCGCCAGCATGACACAAACGGCCGGGGAGCCGCGCGGCTCCCCGGCCGGTGCCGGGTGAGGGAATCACGTGTCCGGCAGCGGGTTGTCGCCGGCCGGAGGAGGGGGTTGCTGGCCGCAACTTGTCCCGGCTACTGCCAGATCCGGATTCCCCCACTACCCGTGTCGAGAACCACATGGGCCTTGCCGTTGCCCACCTGAATCGCGACGTCATCCTCTGTGGGGGGAGTCGACCGATCCTGCTCCCGCACCTGCCATCCATGGCTACCTACGGAATCCCGGCGGTCCGGGTTGCCGAAACGAGCCCTCGGTTCGAGAAGCAGCGGAATCGGAAGACGCCGTGGCGGGAATGCCCCGGGCGCCTCCGACTGACCCCTCCCACTGGCCCCTCAAGGACTGGCTGAAATCAGCCGATATGTTTTCCATAGGAGAAGCCCGACCGGTGGATGCCACCGGCTGCCGGTCAGGACTGGTGACGGCCATCGCGATGGTACCGGCCGTAGGATGCCCGGTGATTGGGGCCTGGTGGTTGTGGCCTGGAGATGGTCGCCCGGTGATGGTGGCCTCACCGGACCCAGGAGGAGCGGTGCCGAACGGCTCACACAGAGTCTGCCTGCCAGGGCTCACCTTGTTTCTCTGCTCGTCCATCCTGCCTGGATGTATGGTAGAGCAGGTTTCCACACCCCTCGGAGTGGCTGCACCCTCGACTCGAGTCGAAGTTCTGGCGCCCAGCGGAGGGGAGGATTGGACCGAGGGAGAGCTGCGCGAGATCCAGTGGGTGACGAGCGGACCGGTGGGCCCCTGGGTAGGCATCGATCTGCTTCGCGAAGACGAACTCTGCTCGGTGATTGTTCCGGAGACCGAGAATGACGGTTGCTTCGAGTGGACCTGTCTGCCGTGTACCGCCGACAGCGCTGCCTACCGGATTCGTGTTACCGATCTGGCAACCGGAGCCTGGGATGAAAGCGAGAAGCCGTTCGCTGTGACCGTGCTGGATGAGATCTGCCAAGTGGAGATCGTGGCACCGGCCGAGGATCTGATCTGGACCGAAGGGGATACACTCGAAATCCGCTGGCGCCTGGTCGGCGGCGCTTGCTGCGCGGCGATCGTCATCGATCTGCTCTACGACGACGAGTACGTCCTGACCCTTGCCGAGGAGGCTCCCAATATCGGGTTCTATGACTGGTGCGTGGTTGCGGCGGCCGGTGAGGGGTCCGAGTACGGCATCCGGCTCACCGATCTGGAGACCGGCAGCACGTCAACGACCCCTGAGCCGCTGACGTTCTTGCAGCGGATCGAGCCCTGCGAACTCAACCTGATCTACCCGAATGGCGGAGAATCCCTGGCTTGCCATCAGCCCACACGCATCGAATGGGATTCGAACGGGGCCTGTGACGGCGATCTGCGACTGAGCTTGCTCCTGGATGGAGAAGTGTGCGCCACCATCAGCGGTGCCGTGCCGAACTCCGGTTCCTTCGATTGGATGGTCGAACGCTGCGGTGAGGCGGCTGAGGGCTACCGCATTCGGATCGAGGACATCGCCTCCGGCCTCTCCGACGAGAGCGATCAGGATTTCGCCATCGTCTGTGGCTGTGTTCAGGAATTCCTTGCTCCAGCCGGAGGCGAGCTCTGGCTGGCAGGAGCGTCGCAGGAGATTCGCTGGCGCGCCGGTGAGGGCTGCGGCGACTGGGTCAACCTCGATCTGCTCTACGATGGCGCCTATTGCGCAACCGTGGCCGAGCACATCGTCAACGATGGCAGCCACCTTTGGACGGTGGCCGCCGGCGCGGGGTTCGGCCCCGGATACTCGCTCCGATTGAGTGATCCTGCCAGCGGCGACGGCATCGACAGTGGAATCTTCACCATTGAGGGGCCCTGCGGCATCACGGTGACCTCTCCGGCCGGCGGGGAGCAGTGGCAGGAAGGCATGGCGCAGCCGATTCACTGGAACTCCCTTGGCGCCTGCGGATCGCATGTGGATCTGGACCTCGAGCGTGGAAGCAGCACCTGTTTGACGATTGCTCGCGGTGTGCCCAATAGCGGCGAGTACGTATGGACCCCACAGCGTTGCGGCGGTGGGGAAGCCGGGTATCGAATTCGTGTGACCGATCCGTCGTGCGGTGTGGAGGGGCGGAGTCCTGGCGGGTTCACAATCCGCCAAGCTTGTGAACTGAGAATGCGTTCCCCGTCCACCGGCGAGATCTGGGTAGCGGGCCATGAGCGTTCGATTGCCTGGGACACCCATGGCGCCTGTGAGGGAACCGTGCGGCTGGAGCTGCTTCACCAGGGCGAGGTCGTTTCTCTGATTGTCGCGGCGGCGCCGAATCTGGGAACGTATGCCTGGATCGTTCGTCAGACGGGTGGGGAGACCTCTGGATACCAAGTGCGCGTCACGGGACCCGGGGGCGTTGTCAGCACGGGCGGTCAGTTTCGCATCGAGAGGCCCTGTTCGGTGCTATTGACCGAGCCGCGGGGAGGTGAGGTCTGGATCACCGGCCAACTGGCAAGCGTTTCCTGGCTCAGCGACGGTCTGTGCGGCGGGAACGTGAGAATCGAACTGCTTCGCAATGGCCATCTCGTGCGGACTCTGGCAAGTGCGGCCGAGAACACGGGAAGGTTCTACTGGCTGGCCGAACGGCCTGGGGGTCACAGTGATGGCTACACCGTTCGGTTGACGGATATCGAGTCGGGGGCCATGGTCGCCGGTGCCCTGCCCTTCAGCATTGAGGCCTGGATCACCGCTACGGTCGTGGTATCACCCAATGGTCTGTCCATCTCGACCAACAATCCCGCCTGGGCCAATCGCCTGGCCCTCGCGCCCGAGGGGCAGGTCAGCTATGCGATCGGCTGTCCTGACTGGGTCCCATGCGAATGTCCGGCGCTGGTGCTGGATCCCTCTTGGGGAGCCCCCCCCGGAGATCCTTCGGATGGACTGGTCCTGACGGCGAGTCCCGAGGACGGTCTGGCAATCGATTCGCGCTGCTCCCGCGTGGAGATGCGCGTGACGGGCGCCATGGAACAGCCTTCCCCGAGCGCCCGCTTGACGGCCGAACGCGTCGGTGAATCGATGTGCCGCACGGCAACCGGATGGACGACCGCTTGCACAACTCACAACCTGTCCCTGTCCGGGGAATGCATCGCCGGCCCTGAACCGCTGCGCCTCCTGGTAGGCTTCACCGACCCGGCGGGCAACCGTCTTGCTGTGACCCGCATCGAGTACATTTTCCACGGTTGGATGGCGCCCTGATCCGGTGCCGCTGGGTGGATTACTTCTCGGGCACAAACCTGCTCATGATCTCCCGCACCGCCCCCTGGAGCTCGTCACCTGGCTGCATGTCGCGCATGGCCCCCACGCCCAGTCCGCGCCATACAAGGTTCTCACCCCGTCGATCGATCAGATCGATGACCAGCGTGCCTTCCTTGTACCACTTCACGCGCGCCGGATGGACCTGGTGAACCCGGCCTCTCCAGCCCACGCCGTACACCGCCGGCATGACCTCAGCCTGATCCTTCACGGCCGTGCTGTATCCAATGAGCAGATCAGCCCGACTCGGCTCGACGATGCGGCGCAAGCCGTTCTCCGCAAGATGCCCTTCGATGGCCGCCTGAATCTGGGCATGGAACAGCGGATCACGAATGATCCGTGTGCGGGATCCATCCGGCGCCTTCTGCTTCATGCCACCCTTGGGCAGGAAGGCAAAGGTCTGGTAGGTGGAGAAGTCTGCCGTGGGATCGGTCATGCTGTGCACCCGCACACGAGAACAGGACCAGAGCGCCAGCGCAACCGCCAACAGGCCGGCGACACACAGGGCGCGGGAAAGCGTAGGATTTCCCATCATGTCGAAACCTCCGTTGAAGACCTTCAGCCGACCCCCGCGGTCGGCACCTGCATGCGCCTCCCGCGAGCGGCACCTGCATGCGGCCCCGCGCGGTCGGCACGGCAATCGGGAGCACGCGTCGTGCCCGAAGGATCGCCGCGTGGCCGCCGCTGCCATCCGGGGCGCCACCCGTTTCATCGGCCCGAAGCGAGGCAACCATGAGGATGGCGCCCCGGCAGCCGGAGTAGCGTCCCCGCGATTCTCGCTCCTGCACAGCACGACTGCTTGCGAGTCGGCGGGCATCTTCCAACTCCGCACAGTGAAGGCTATGCTGCGACAAGACCGCCGTGGCTGTGTTATCCTACGGCGCGATCCGAGTGTCTTCGAGGCTTCGGGTAGACCGGGGGGCAGCCGCAGGGGGAGTGCATGGGTTCATTGCATCCGACGGACGAAGTCCGTCAGCGACCGCGGATCGGTGTGACCTTGATGGTGGATGCTTCCGAAACCGGACATCCCGCTCCCCGTTACTCCATGTCCCGAGCCTACTTCACGGCGGTTCGCGCCGCGGGTGGCATTCCGGTGGCCCTGGTTCCCGGGGCGGTCGAAGAGCTGTCCCTCTATCTTGCTCCGCACAGATCGAATGCTGGCGCTGGAGGGCCGTCATCCGGGGCCTCCTGCGTGGAGACGCAGCCGTGGGATGCGGTCGCTGGGCAGCCGCAGGCGGACGATCCTCTGGCAGTCGACGGTCTCTGCCTGACAGGCGGCGGGGATCTGGACCCCGGTCGCTATGGGCAGACCCGCCACCTCGCATGCCAGGAGCCAGACCCCGAGCGCGATGAGATGGAGTTTCGCATCCTCGATCTGATTGGCGCCAGCCGTCTTCCGATACTCGCCATCTGCCGGGGACTCCAGGTCGCGAACGCCTACTATGGGGGTGGCCTGCATCAGGACCTGGCGACCCACTGTCCGTCCGCGTTCAAGCATGACTACTTCAAGGGTTTTCCCCGCGACATGATGTCCCACGATGTAAGCATTTCTGCCGGCAGCCGCCTGTCCGCCTGTGTGGGTAACGACGCGCTTGCCGTCAACAGCTTCCACCATCAGGCGATCGCGCGCGTGGCGCCGGGATGGAAGGCTACGGCATGGGCCTCGGATGGGATCATCGAGGCCATCGAACCGGACTCTGCACTGCACGGGTCTTCCCATGCGGAGGTGGGGGCGTCCGGGCGACACTCGGTCCGCACGGACCGATTCTTTCTGGGAGTCCAGTGGCATCCCGAATGCCTGATGGCCTACGCCCGGCAGCGTGCCATCTTCTCGGCCTTCATGGACGCCGCGCGCGAGCACCGGCGCAGGCTGCTACCGGTCGGCTGAGAGTTCGCGCCCGAGCGCGATCACGCGCCGGTAGGCATGCCCCAGGATCTCGTCATCGGCCATCGGATGAAGGATGACGAAGCGCAACCACCGCCGTCCGCGATGCCGGGGCAGGGCAATCCACACGCGCTGCTCTCCCTCGATGCGAGCATGGATCCGTTCGTTGAGACGGTCGATCTCCTCGGCGTGGGCCGCCGAATCCCATCCCCGGGGCACGTAGCGGAAGCAGACGATATTGAGCTCGGGTCTCGTGAGCAGTTCGCACTCCGGATCCTGAGCAATGCGGCCAGCGAGCGCCTGGGCGCGGGTGAGACTGGCGACCATGAGCTCGGAGAGCAGGTCGCGGCCAAAGTGCTCGAGCGTCAACCACAGCTTCAGGACATCCACGCGGCGGGTGCCCTGGATGGTGTATTCGCCGGCATTGCGCCGCTCTTCGTCGATGGGCGTGCTGCGCGATCCGGCGTACGGGAAGGTTTCTCGCACGGCATCCGCCACGCGGCGGCTGTCACGGAAGAAGATGCCGGCACAGGTCTTGGGAACGAACAGCCACTTCTGCGGATTGAAGGTAACCGAATCGGCCAGCTCGATTCCCGCCAGCCGCCGGCGGGCTTGCTCGCGATGGGTGCCGGTGGCGATCATCAGTGAGCCGCCATAGGCCGCGTCTACGTGGAACCAGAGTCCCTCACGATTGGCGATCCGGCCGATCTCCGCCAGGGGGTCGATGGCTCCGGCGACCGTTGTGCCCGCGATGCCGACCACGCAGAAGGGCCACTGACCGTCCCGCTTCAGCCGCGCCAGCGTTTCTTCCAGGGCACCGGGGTCCATCCGCATGGCGGCATCGGTAGGGACCTTGACGAGTCCGCGCGACCCGAAGCCCAATATGTTCGCGATCTTGTCGAGCGAGTAGTGGACCTCGTTCGAGGCGAGCACAACGGGCGGGCCGGGCGCGGCGGCCAGCCCCTGTTCTCGAAAGGCCGGCCCGCACTGCGCATTGCGGGCGGCCAGGATCGCGGACAGATTGGCGAGACTTCCCCCGCTGACCAAGAACCCGGTTGGCTGCCTGGCTCCGGGGCCGACCGGTTGTGGCCAGCCAATGGCCCGTGAGAACCAGGATAGCAATCGTGCTTCCATCTCGGTGAACACCGGGGCCATTTCCCAGCACAGCATGTTGTTGTTCAGTGCGGAGATGAACATGTCCGAAAAAGCGCCGATGGCACTGGCCAGCGTATCCATGTGACCGACATACCCAGGATGGGACACGTTGAGCACGCGCGGGAGGATCCGTTCGCGGATCTGGGTCAGCAGCTCCTGTGGGTCCCGCCCTTGCCGCGGCGGTTCGTAGCCCGGGGGCAGGGGGGGAGCGGCGGCGTCGGGAGCCAGGGGCGGGCGTTCGGCGGCGGTGGAAAGCGATTCGACAGTCAGCTCGAGGAAGCGCTGGCCCAGCGCATACACCTCGGCGCGATTGGAGCCGTCCGGGAGAATGAACAGCGGCCGCCGGCGCACTTCATCCAGGAGATCCTCGGATCCGTGATTCGGATGGCTGTGTTGCTTCTCTGGCACAGGACCGCCGCCTCATTACGACCGAGCCGTTTCAGGTTCATGAAGCAACGATCATACCACCGGCTGCCGGGATCGAACAGCGCAGATCCTGGATTCCGCGGGGGTGCATTCCGGCACAGGTTTGGACTGCGCATGCGGCCGACCGCGTGAGCCGTCGCGTTGTTCGCCTCTCGTCAGTCAGGCTTGGGCTGCCATCTTCCATGTTCCCTCAGAAGTGCTTCCAACCGGTCCTCGGCCTCCATCGGGGACAGCCCGCGGTCAACCCGCGCGCGACCTACATAGAGGTCGACCTTCCCCGCCACGGCGCCCACATATCCAAAATCGGCGTCCGCCATCTCGCCCGGGCCGTTGACCGAACAGCCCATGATGGCGATCTTGACGTCGCGCAGATGACCGAAGCGGGCCTTGATTCTCCTTGCCGCGGCGGGCAGATCGTAGCCCAGCCGTCCACACCCCGGGCAGGAAACGAACTCCGTACGACTCATCCTCCGCCGGCTCGCTTGCAGAAGGCCGTAGGCGAGCTCGACGCGGTCGACGGCGGTCGAGATCAGATCGAGGCCTCCACTCAGCAAGACCTTTCCCAGTTCCATGCCCATAGCCACCGGGCTTGCCGGCAAGGCGGCCCCAAGAATCGGCCTGCGACCCCGGCTGCAGCGAAGTTCCGGCAGGGTTGCGGTCATGAGTAGCGCGTCGCCTGTACCGGGGCCCGAAACGGTCACCCCGGCGAAGGCAACTCCATGTCCGCGGATCGTCGAGGCCCAGCGACCCAGGCGGTCAAGCCGATCCGGCCGGACGGGCCGAATGCGCCGGGTGAGCGCGGTGTCCTCTCCGGCGATGTCCCAATGGAATCGGATCGCCAGGCGCGGCTGAACGGAAGCCAGGAGCCCGATCCAAGCCTCCTGCTCCCGCTCCGCGGCCATGACTGCCATCGGTGCGGACTCGCTGTCAGTCTCGAGACGATCCTTCACTCGGAGCACGAAGCCATCGATCGCGGCGCGGACAGATGGGCTCCACTGACAGATCCTCGCCAGCGTCGGGACGTCGGTGACCTCGGCCCACAGCGGCGCCGATCCGATGCACTCGCGGAGTAGGGCGAGGGCACGCTGAGCATGGGAAGCTTCTCGATCACTCCGCAACCTGCCGATCGAGGCAACCCATGATTCCGGCCTGAATCGGTCGTCGCTCACGGCCGCGCGAACGGTGGGTAGCCCGGCCGCCGGATCGGATGGCAGATCCAGATCCACACGGGCTTCCACCCGCGGTGGCTCACGACCGCCGACGCGTAGCTGCCTCCACGCCTGGGCGTGGCTCTGGTTGGTAGACTCAGGAGGACTGGGGGCCAGAGCCGGGACGGCGGCTCGGCCACCGGCGCTTCGGCCGGCGCGGGTCGTCTGGCTGACCCATTCGGTCCCCGTTCGTCCAGCTCGACCCGGTTTGCCCGCCCGTCGGGTGGGGGGCTCCTCCCGCCCGCGCAGCGCTTCCAGGATGTCCTGGCAGACGGGAATCTCGTCCACGGGATTCCCGGTCAGGCTGACGCGCAGGGTATCGCCGATGCCTTCGCGCAGCAGGGTTGCAATGCCGATCGTCGCCCTGAGGATTCCCTCCGCGCCTTCTCCGGCCTCCGTAACTCCCAGGTGGATGGGGTAGTCCATCTGCTCATCGCGCAGCTGCATGACGAGCAGCCGATTGGCTTCCACCATGAGCACGGGATTCGATGCCTTGAGCGCGACGACCACATCCTCGAACCCCACCTCCCGGCAGATCCTCAGGTACTCCAACGCCGACGCCACCATCCCCCGGGGGCCATGTCCGTAGGTGTCGGCGATCTGAGGGGCGAGCGATCCGTGATTGACTCCGATCCGCAGGGCAACGCCATGGTGTCGCAGCAGATCGAGCAAGGGAACCAGGAGCATACGGGCCTGCTCCGAATCACGCGCGAAATTCCCGGGGTTGATTCGGATCTTGGCGACGTGCCGTACGGCCTCATAGGCGGCCCGTGGATTGAAGTGCACATCCGCAATCAGCGGCACCGAAAGGCCGCGGGTACGCATCGCCGCGCGGAGCGGCCCGAGAGCTTCGGCGGCGGCCAGCGAGGGCACGGCCAGACGCACCAGCGGGCAGCCGGCGGCGGCCAGCGCCTCGATCTGCGCAAGACTCTCTTCCTGCTGATCAGGGGTCGTGGTGGTCATGGATTGAATGACCACGGGGTGTCCACCGCCGATCGTGATGCTACCGGCCCGTACAGGCCTTGTCCAACGCCGAGCCATACCTGCCCAACCCCTGGCGTGGGTCATGAGGTCCATTCCATGCCGCGCCGGTTATGCGGCCGTGCCGGTGGTCTCCGTCATGCCGGTTTCTCCCGCGGTGCGGCCGTCTTCGCCGTGCGGGCGGCGCCCACCATGCCCATCACCTCTGTCGCGACGCTGGCAGCGATCGGATGCTCATGATAGCGTTGCGCTCTGTGGCGGCCAACATCCAAACCCTTGGCAAGGAGGATCGGGTGACCGAATCCCGCGCTCGGTGGCACAGCCGGACCGCATTCATCATGGCTGCGGTCGGGTCCGCGGTCGGATTGGGAAATGTGTGGCGGTTCCCGTACGTGGCCTATGACAGCGGCGGGGGGGCGTTTCTCATCCCCTACTTCACCGCGCTCTTCACGGCCGGCATTCCCATGCTCATTCTGGAGATGGGACTTGGACAACGGCTGCAACGGGCAGCCCCGGGAGCCTTTGCCAGCATTCGCAAGAGGCTCGAGTGGTTCGGCTGGTGGGCGGCGGGACTCAGTGCCGGCATCGTCATCTACTACTCGACCATTCTGGCCTGGGCCTGGGTCTATCTGTGGCACTCCTTCAAGCTGGCCTGGGGTCAGGATCCCGAGGGATTTTTCATCCACGAGGTACTGCAACGATCGAGCGGACCGGGCCAGATCGGTGCGCCGGTGTGGTATCTGGTGGTTGGCATGGCGCTCACCTGGCTGGCCATCTACGTGATTCTTCGCAAGGGCGTTCGCAGCGTCAGCAAGGTCGTCATGATCACGGTTCCCCTGCCGCTGATCCTGCTGACGGTACTGCTGATTCGCGGCGTGACCCTGCCGGGCGCGATCGAGGGGATCCGCTACTATCTGACGCCCGATTTCTCCAGGCTCGGGGATCCTTCGATCTGGCTGCGCGCCTACGGGCAGATCTTCTTCTCCCTGAGTCTCGCCTCGGGGGTCATGATTGCGTATGGATCCTTTCTGGCGCGGAAAGCGGAAGTGACCAACAGCGCCCTGATCACGGGCCTGGCGAACTGCGGAACCAGCTTCTATGCCGGGTTCGCGGTTTTCTCGATGCTGGGGTATCTGGCGCAGGTCACGGGCCTGCCGATGGAGGATGTCACGCGCAGCGGCACCGGCCTGGCGTTCGTGGCCTATCCCACGGCGATCCTCAAGCTCCCGGCTCTGAACGTGTTGTTCGGCCTGGTGTTCTTCATAACTCTGCTCACGCTTGGGATCGATTCGGCCTTCGCCTTGCAGGAGGCCTTCACGACGGGCCTCCATGACAAGTGGGGTGTTTCCAGCGAGAAGCTGGCGCTGGGATTCATCGCGGTGGCGTTCCCCATTTCCCTGATCTTCACGACCCATGGGGGCTA
>CAYQJL010000206.1:0-8955 GCA_964417675.1 uncultured bacterium
GCAGCCGGGGGACAGGCGGTGACAGAGGCGCGGGAGGCGAATCGACGGGATCCGCCTTCAGGGGGAGAAACACGTCAAAAACTAGTGTCTGCCTTGCAGAGCCCAGGAGCGAAGGAGAACCCATGAGCGGCACCGATCCCCGAAATGCTACCTAACATACCATATTGCAATGTATTACAGGAATCGTCCCCGACGAGCCTTCGACCATGCCTCCGCGTCGGCCCGTGCGGAGCCGGCGCATCAGTCGCGGCGATCAGGCTCCTCCTCCGCCTGGCCGGCGGCTCCCGGCTCGGCCCCACCGTCCGGTTCAGCCGAAGCATCCACTCTGGCCTTGGGGTCCGGCTCGGCCGTGGCGTCCGGCTCGACGGCCGCGGCGTCCGCAGATGTTTGGAGCGCCTTCTGTGCCGGCACGCTCTCCTCCCAGCTGTTGCCCGCCGGCGGCTGATACTTGCGTTTCACATCGCTGGCCCGCTCGCTGGAGGACTCGTGGATGTCATTGATCTCCTCTTCGTACTCGCCGAGCGTACGTTCCAGATTGGCGATGCGTCCGAGGATCGCCTGCACGGTGACATCCTCGAGGATCGAACCCGGCTCGGCGGCCCGCGACAGCTCGTAGACGCGATCCCCGAGGGCGCCCTTTTCGCGGGTCAGTTCGCGGCTCAGGCCGAGAACATCGAGCCGCTTCTTGGTCACGCGGGCATACTGCTCGGTCCGGATGCCGGCAATCTCGGCGATCTCCTTGATTTGACGGAGAATCTTGTTGGTTCGTGTCTCATGCATTCTGGTTCCCTCCCTTGTTCAGCCCGCGGGCCTAATGGTTGGGCCCACCCAAGAACCTCTGATACAATCCGCGCCGTGAATGATCAACCGCAAAGCGTCTACTTCATCAGCGATGCCCACCTGGGCAGCGGGTCCGATCAAGACACGCGCATCCGCACGCTGGTGGATCTGCTCGGCTCCTTCCGCCGGGATGCCGAGCATGTCTATGTGCTCGGCGATCTCTTCGATTTCTGGTTCGAATACCGCCACGCCATCCCGAAGGGCCACTTCCGCGTACTGCGGGCCCTGGCGGAGCTGGTCGAGGCCGGCATTCCGGTGACCTACCTGGGGGGCAACCACGACTTCTGGTCCGGGTCGTATCTATCCCGCGAGGTCGGCCTGCATGTTCACCAGCACCCCATCACGCGCCAGCATCAGGGCCGGCGCCTCTTCCTGGCCCACGGCGACGGCCTGGGGCCGGGCGACACCGGCTACCGCATCCTGAAAGCCGTTCTGCGCCACCGAATCGCCATCGCACTCTATCGTACGATCCATCCCGACCTGGGGATCCCGCTCGCGTACCGGATATCGAAGACCAGCCGCAATCACACCGCGGGACGGGACATCCTTCTCGAGCGCATGTCCCGCTACGTCGTCACGCCGCGCCTGCTGGAAGGGGATGACGCAGTGATCGTCGGGCACATCCACGATCCGATCCATCTGACCGGTCCCGGAACCATGGAATTCGTGATCATCGGGGATTGGCTGGAGCACTTCACCTACGTTCGCATGACCGGCGGCGCACTCCATCTCGAGACGTACCGGGGCAAGGCCCCGCCCACCAGGATCGAACCGCTTCCCTGGCCCGCAGGCCTGGCACCCACGAAACCGCATCCTCCGGCTGGCCACTGCCCGTGAGCCGACGCCCCTAGACCTTTGCCCGTGAGCCGACGCCCCGGGGCCGGTGCCGTGGAGCCGGCGCCCCCGAACCGGGTCCGCGGATTACAGGTCCACCCGCAAGGTGAAACGGTGTTCGTCTCCCAGATCCTCGCCCACGGGCACATAGGCCCAATCGAAGGCGAAACTGCCTTGCTGCATGCCCAGGCCTACGCTCACATCGCGCGTATCGATGCCATCCTGGTACCCCACGCCGAAGCGAAGGGTCTCCCGGTAGTGATACTCGAAGCCCCCGTGCAGTGAGGTTCCCTGATCCCGGACGTTGCGCAGCTCGACCGCTACGGTGACCTGCCCATCCATCTGGCGCAGAGGCTGCACGTAGGCCATGGCACCCTGAACGGTGAGCGGCAGATCGAACTCCTCTTCGATGAAGCTCACCGACGGCCCCAGATTCCTGACCGCAGCGCCCAACCGCAGGGGGCTGCTCTCCCAGGGAGCCCACTGCAGGCCGAGGTCACCGGCGTACCCGCTGGCCGAGTAGTCCTCGATCTTCTCCGTGAGGTACTTGCCGGTCACGCCGACCTGAACCCCGCGGAACAGCTCACGGCCCAGCGAGACCCCCACGGTATAGGAGGCGTATCCGAAAGTGCCCGAGGGATTCCCGAAGCTGTCGTAGCCATCGATGTCATCGGTCCACATCCCGTTGAAGAACAGTCCCGCCACCAGGCCGCCGCCCCCCAACGGCTGCGCGATCGCGGCGTATTCGTGCCGGAGGTCGGCGAAGCTCTCCACGTGCGAGAGCACGAGCTGAGGGCGATCCATCCGCGCGAGACCGGCCGGATTCCAGTAGCAGGCCGTCGCGTCGGCCACATGGGCCGTCATGGCCTCGCCGAAGACCACGCCATGGGCATCCACGCCATTCTTGAGATAGGCCAGGCCCGTGCTTGCCGCGGCCGGGGTTCCCGCCAGAATGGCCAACAGCAACGCCGCCCCCGAGAGCAGTCCGGCCGTCGGTCGCTTGTACATGGTCATGCAAATCCCCCTGCCGGCTCGCCGGAGCACCCGCGAACCTACTCGCCGGGCCCAACGACCAGTTCCTGG
Organism: uncultured bacterium; assembly: GCA_964417675.1. Classification (GTDB taxonomy): domain Bacteria; phylum Eisenbacteria; class RBG-16-71-46; order CAIMUX01; family WJJG01; genus CAYQJL01. Next base: position 2,758 of record CAYQJL010000206.1, read on the forward strand.
TTCCAGGGATCCGCCTGGAACGCCCAATCGAAGGTAATGTGGCTCGGAGTGACCACCGCCAATCTGATCTTGGCATAGTAGCCGTTTGCTCCATCCCGGGTCAAAAGAACATAGGTATGCTCCCGGATGGCCTCGACCGCGCCGCTCGCAGACCAACCCGCCGGAGGGGCATAGCCGATTTCATCGAACCCGCTGGTCCAGCCCATGTCTTGAATCTGAACGTCGAGCCCGTTCCCTCCCACTTCACCGGTCAACAGAACGAAATGTTCCCAACCGCCATCCACATAGTACTCGAAGTGAAAGTCGGCGGCCGGATCATCGCCGGCCACGATCCGCTGTGTGGAGAGATCGAACCCGGCCGTTGCAAGCCCGCTCGGATCGAGCGCATTGGTCAAGGTGACCGCGGTTCCCTCCGGGCGGGGGGTGTCCTTCACCAATTCAACGCTGAGCTCGCTCTGGTTGCCGCTGTGGTCGTAGGCCGTCACGGCGTAGAAATAGGTCACGCTGTTGACCGCTCCGGTGTCGAGATACTCGTACTCGTAGATTCCGGCGGCATGCGCCACGCTGCCGAGGTAGGTGTACTCCCCTTCGTACGAGTAATTCCACCAGATGTCATACCCGGCGACATCCGGCTCGGTGTTGGCCAGCCATACCAGCCGGACGGCATTATCGCCGGTGATCGAGAACAGCCCGCGCGGCGCCGCCGGGGCCTGGTCATCCACGCGGCAACGCAGGCAGTCATCGTCGTCGCAATCGCAGGCCACACCCATGACCAGCAGCGGCAGGAGCAGGAACCCCCCAAGCCATCCGGGCCACGCCCCCCGCGGCAGATATCCTGACAACGTCATCGCGACCTCCTCTTGCTCAAACGAATCGGCACCGCTGTCTTCATATCTAAGAATAGTACCCCAATCAACAAGTCCTGCTGCACGCTCTCTCTGCCGGGCGCGCCATGAAGAAAGCCCGCCACCCGGTACCCGGGTGGCGGGCTGCTCGCTCCTTGCAGGGAAGCGTCGGTTCTGCGGCGGAAAGGTTCAGCGGACCCCATGAACATGGGCCCGCCCCGTTGGGACGAGCCCATGACCGAGAGCGGAGCGGTGTGACCAGGTTCCGGGACAGCCTCGACATCCCCCCATGTTCTGGTCTGACACGTGCCGGCCTGCCGCTCCTCTCGAAGTTCGGACCAGAGCACTCCGTGGCATCTTCCCTTCCGGGCACCACAGCGTGTTGAGCTGACCCTATGGTCCTAATCGATTTCCCTGGAGGTTCCCCCCTCCGATCCGGAGATGTGCAGGAAGCATGCCAGCGACTACGGAAGACACCGGTGCCGGTCTCCACTTGCAACGTATTGGAATGCAATCGGTTGTGGAATCATCCCCCGGCAGAGGCCTCCAGCTTTGGCGGCCTGGGATTGGCTGCCTATCAATCAATTTGCCCACATCAACCACCGCGGACATAACTGTATCCCAAACAGACGATTGCGTGTGTAAAACTTCTTTATAAACAAAGGTGCTGTGTCAGAACGCGCCGGCAGGCAGCGCTAGCGGGGAGGCCGGAGACCGAAGAGCTTGATCTTGGCAAGCAGATTCGGATAGCTGATCCCGAGCTGGCGGGCGGCCCGGGAGCGGTTCCATCCGCAGGCCGCCAGTGATTCGGAGATGAGTCGGCGCTCGAGACGGGCGACCTGGTTCCTCAGAATGCATCCATCCTCGGCCGGGGATGCATCCCCCGTGGAGGCGAAGGCCACCGATGGACGCGCCGCACCGTCCTGGCCGCGGATGTCGGCCGGCATCAAATCGGCCCCGATCGCTTCGCCGTCCTCGCTGAGCGCCACGAGGCGGCGCACGACCTGCATCAGCTCGCGGACGTTGCCGGGCCAGGGATGCTTCTGGAGCTGATCGCGAACCTCACGGCCCATTCCGCGCGGCTGGCGTCCCATCTCCTCGCAGGCCCGCGCATAGAACGTATCCAGCAGCAGGGGAACATCGCCCTCCCGATTGCGCAGCGGAGGCAGTTCCACGATGAAGTCGCTGAGCCGGTAGTAGAGGTCCTCGAGAAAGCGACCCTGGCGGATCGCTTCCTTCAAATCCACATTGGTGGCGCAGATCACGCGCACGTCGACCTCGCGCCCCCGGGTCTCGCCCACGGCGCGGACTTCATGCGTGTCGAGGACGTGCAGCAACTTGGCCTGGACCGCCAGGCTCGTGCGCGAGACCTCGTCCAGAAAGAGCGTGCCTCCATGGGCCTCCTCGAAGAGACCGGCCCGGTCCGCGGTGGCCCCGGTGAAGGAACCTCGCTTGTGGCCGAAGAGCTCACTCTCGAGCAACGTCTCCGGGATGGCCGCGCAATTGACCGTGATGAACGGCCCGTCCCGGCGACGCGCGGCCCGGTGGATGCAGCGGGCCAGCAATCCCTTGCCGGTTCCGGTTTCACCGAGAACGAGGATGCTGGCGGTGGAATCTCCCACGCGCTCGAGATGTCCGAACGACCGCCGGATTCGCTGGTCCACGGTAACGAACTCGGCGAACGGCCCCTGATGGGAGGCCTCCTCCTGCGCGCTGCGCCGTTGGGCGATCTCCTGTTCGCGCCGCAGCTGAACGAGGCCCAGCCCCAACAAGCTCGTCAGCACACTGACGACCCGCAGGTCGGACCGCCCGTAGGGCTCATGGCGTTGCTCGCGCCGGTCGAAATAGGCCACTCCCTGCCCCTCGGGCAGCGCCAATCCCAGTGCGGCGAAGGCATGCACGTCACGCAGGGCGCGATCGGCATGCTTGGCGAAACGGGGATCCCGATCCAGAAGAGCTCCCAGCGTGATTCCCTGAGCATCGAGATGGGGCCCGACGGTCGCCAGAATCGACTTCGCCTGCGACCTGTGCTGGCCCACAACGCAGATCACATCCAGGCGGCCCTGCTTGTTCGGAGCCGCCAGAATGGCCGAGCTGCTGTCGAGGCGCTCCATCGCGAAGCGCAGCATGCTTGCCAACCGGCTCTCCACGTCACCACCCTCGGTGAAGATCCGCCCCCAGTCGCGAACGATCTCGACCTCGGGCAGGGAAAGCACGGCCGACTCCGCACTGCGGCTCTCCAGCCGAACCCGGATGGCCTCGAGCCGCTGCGCCAGGTCGCTTCGCGACGCCTTCGCCGCCAGGGCATGCCCGCGAGCCAGATCCCGCGAAGCCCCGTCGAAGTCCCCATGGAGGACGCGCACTTCAGCCAGATCGGCCAGCATCTCCGCGGCGCGGTCGGGCCGCTCGATGGACACGAAGAACGACCAGGACCGCTGTAGCAGGTCCACCGTGCGACGGCGGATCTCCTTGCCCTGTGCCCCCTGGGAGTGCGTGTGGACATGAGCCATCTGCCGCGCGCAGGCCGCCTCCGCCAGCGCCAGCTCGAACCGTTCGGGCGTCTCGGCGAGCATACGGACCGCTCGGCGCAGGATGCGCTCGGAGGAGGTGCGTCGCCCCTGGACGGCCAGGGCTTCACCGAGCACGCGCAGGGAGGCACCCGCCTCAGCCTCGTCCCCGATCGCCCGCGCCGCCCGCGCCGCGCTCAAGGCCAACTTGCGTCCACGTGAGGCATCGCCGCTCAAGACGGCGACGGAGGCCAGGCGGCGTTCGAGCTCCGGCAGGAGGTCGCCCTCGGGAGCGACGCCGCGGGCCAGCTCGCATCCCTGTTCGAGCTGCTCCCGGGCGGCCGAGAGCCGGCCGGCCTCGATCAGCAGATCCGCGTCGGCTTCGATGCACAGCACCACCTCGCGGCCGTAGGCCTGCTCCTCGGCCAGGCGGCGCGCCTCGCTGTACTCGGCGCCGGCCAGCTCCAGCTGGCCCTGCCGCCGGTACAGATGCCCCAGCGCCAGCCGCGCGCGGCACAACGAAAGGGTATTGCCAACCTCCTTGTGGATCGTGACCGCCCGGGTCAGATGGCGCAGGGCGGCTTCCCATTCGCACAGCTTGGTGTGCAGGATGCCAAGGTTGGCGTTCAGGGAAGCGAGCAGGGAGTAGTGGCCGGCCTCTTCACTGACCGCAATGGCCCGCAGGAGATACTCCTGAGCATCCGCCCACCGGGAACCGTTCTTCAGAAGGATCCCCAGGTTGTTGAGGGCCGAGGCAATCCCGTAACGGTGATCGATACGGCGGTAGGTGAACAGCGCCCCCTCGAAGCACTCCTGGCTCGCGCGCACGTCGCCGCGCCGCATGTGGATCGTTCCCATCAGCAGCCCCAGGCGCCCCATGAGACTGTGTTCGGCGGTCGACTTGAGCAGATCATGCGCGGTGCGGCAGGACTCGAGAGCAGCGTCGTAATCACCCAGGCTGACACGGAGCGACCCTTCCCTGACCAGGGCCATACCCCGCAGGACAGGGGCCTCTTGCGCGGGCGCCAGGTCGAGCGCGCCGGAGACCTCCAAGAGCGCGGCGGAAAGGTCGCCGCGCTTCAGATAGCAGTCCGCCTTCTGAAGCTTGATCTCGGCCGCGACCGTCGCCTGCGTTGCGGGGTCGGTGATGTGCAATTCGGCGCGCTCGAGACATTCGAGGGCCGCCATCGCATTGTCGGCCGCCAGGTGCAGGGAGGAAATCTGAACGAGCCGTTCTATCTCATCCGACCCTGGCACCGGGCCGTCGTGCGAAACAGGAGCGGGGGTTGATGGAAGCCCACCGGAATGTCTCGCGCTTTTTGGGTCTCTCTCCCTGTTCATCGTGGGGGAAACCTCACTCCCTTTCCTAGGGGAGGTAGATCGTGAACAACAGGACGAGCTTCACCGCGACTCTGTGAGCCATGGGAACATCGATGATGGGATCATCGGGATCTCCGTCACCGCTTCCCGTGCCGCCACCCAGGCACTCGTCATCTGGACCCGCGCCTCCCGAGACGATGACCGTTGAACCGTCATTGTCGGGCACCTCATCCGAACCGGCCAGTGCCGCCACGGATGTGGCGAGGAGGGAAACCAGCACGACTCCAAGCACGACCCACAAAGGTGGCGTCTGCTCACGACGTAAGATCCGCCTGCACATGACAATCCTCCTGAGGACGGGCGCGCGGGACAGTCCCCAACTCCCAATGTGTCAGCCCGATACCGTGATGCGAGGGATGTCGGGTCGAACAGACGTCCCGCCTACCAACATTATATAGCGAACCTTGAGATTGTCAAGGCGGCCCCCCCTTGCGGCGCTTCCGTCAGGAAAAGCCTCCCGGACGCTACTCCACGCCTCCGGCTCAGGTCCCTGGGTCTGCTACACCTCGGGCCCGTCGAGATTCCATTCCTGCTGGTTGTGGCCTCCGGCCCGGGAAGGCTATGCTCGGCAGCATGGGAGACACGAATCCGATGAAGCGCCATCTGGTGGGCATGACCACCGCGGATCTGGCCGAACTGCCGGTCCTTTCGGGCGAGCCGGCCTATCGCATCCGGCAGATTGCGTCCTGGGTGCATGCCCGGGGTGTTGGGGACTTCTGCGCCATGAGCAATCTACCCAACCGGCTGCGGCAGCGGCTGGATGAGACCTGCTCGCTGGAGCGGCCGCAGGTCCTCGAGAGAGCCGTGTCGGAGGATGGCAGCACCACCAAGCTTCTCCTGGGCCTCACCGACGGGCACAGGATCGAGACGGTTCTGATTCGGGCGGCCGGCCGTGACACGATCTGTGTCTCCACGCAGGTGGGCTGTGCCTATGGCTGCCGATTCTGCGCGACGGGAGCCATGGGATGGACTCGGAATCTGACCCCCCACGAGATCGTCGCCCAGGCGCTGCTGGCTCGCGACGAACTCACCGGCGCCGGTGCCAGCGGTCATTTCAACCTCGTGTTCATGGGCATGGGAGAACCGCTCGCCAACTACGATCACCTGGTCGCTTCCATTGCGGTGCTGCATGAGGATCACGGCATGGCGGTGGGCCGGCGCAGAATGACCGTCAGCACGGTCGGCCTGATTCCGGGCATCGCGGCGCTGGCCCGCGAACCGGTCAAGGTGCGGCTGGCGGTCTCATTGAACGCCACGGACGATCATACCCGCGCGGCCCTGATGCCGGTGGCCCGAACCTACCCGCTGGCCCGTCTGATTCCTGCCGTGGGGCATTACGCCCGGTTGACGGGCCAGCGCGTCACCTTCGAGTACGTGCTCATCTCCCGCATCAACGACCGCCGCGCCGATGCCAAGCGCCTGGCCGCCTTCGCCAGGCAGGCGGGGGCGACGATCAATCTCATCCC
>CAYQJL010000207.1:0-46993 GCA_964417675.1 uncultured bacterium
GTCACGGCCCTGAGATCCTTGATCATACGGGCGATGCCGGTGAAGTTTTCGTTGGCCTGCCGGATGATCTGCGGATCGCGCAGAGCCTGGCTGCGGAAGCAGGCCAGGCGCGTGGCGTTGCCCAGGTCGATCACGTTGTTGATCTCGGTGATCTTGTACAGGCGCTCCTGCAGCCGCTCCGCCGTGTCACCGGCCTCGATCTGCTCGGCCATGGCTCGGTTCTGAGCTTCGAGATACAAGTTGCAGTTCGTCACATACACGGCCGCCGCCTCATCAAGAGCGGTGCGATCCACAGCCATCTTCTGATCCAGAGCGACTGTCTGCGCCATCAGATCCTTGTATTCGCTTAGCTGTTCCCGGGTAGCCTTGACAGCGGGCGCCAGTGCCACCAGATGCGTTGCGGTCTTGGAGAGGTCGTCGCAGTCCTGGAGCCATTTTTCAACCTGCGTGACATCCTTCACACTCTGATCGTAGTAGTGCTGCTCCTGGGTCAGCCCATACCCCCGCATCGCATACATCAACCGCAAGCTCGCCAGCTCGACGCCACTGGCGTACTCGACCTCCGGGACGTACTCCTCGGCGAGCTTCGCCGACTCCTTCTCCACATTCTTCATGTTGTAGGCCGCCAGTCCGCCCAGCACCATCGAAATGGCGATCAGCGAACCAAACCCACTCGCAATCTTCGCTCCCAATGTCATGGTGATCTCCCCCACGTCTTACAAGGTACCCAACAGTCGCAGAATCCCAGCTGCCCCGGGCAGGGGGGATTCGAGGACAACCCGACACCAAGACCCCTGCATCCCTACCCGGGGCCCGGTCGGATACCGTCACCGACTTCACGAAACGCGGTTGATTCGAGGCGACGCAAGCCACCGGTGGGGACTCACTCATGCACGGTGCCAACTTCGCTGATTTCCCCAGATCCGGATGCGCCGTCTTGGATGTTGCGTCTGCTCTGGAGGATCGGAAACGGTGCCGGATTCCCTTAGAATCGAGCGCGGCGGAACCCCCAAAGTGACTGAAATGATGCAGTTGGCGACTTCAATTGAAACAAATCTGCATCTCCCAGCCCAGTTTCACTGCATGGGATGCCCCCTTGCATGCAGCCGCACGCCTGGCCCCCGGTGGCACGGTCGTGGCACCGGCTGCCGGTGGTGCGGCCATGGGATCGGAGAGGCAGCCTGATCCTTGACCCCCTCGGCAACTCCATGCTGTAGTCCACCCACGTTCGGGGAAAGGAGCCGCCGTGGCCGGCCAAGGGCTGATCGGTACATCACCGGTTCGCAGCGATGCCTGGGAGAAGGTCTCAGGCCGGTGCCTCTATGTCGGGGACCTACCGGCCGCCGGTCTGTGGACCGGCCGCGTGGTGCGATCCACCGTGGCGCGCGGGTGCCTGCGGTCGATCGCGCGAGACCCGGCCTTCGATTGGTCGCAGGTAGCCTTCCTGACCGCCGGCGACCTGCCCGGTCCCAACGCGGTGGCAATGATCCGCGAGGATCTTCCCATCCTCGCGGCGGAGCGGATTCAGTACATCGGCGAGCCGGTGGCCCTGGTGGCCGCGCCGGATCCGGATCGCGCCGCGCGGGCCCTGGAGGCCGTCCGCCTCGAGGTCGACGAACTCGAACCGCTCCTCTCGATCGAAGATGCCTTGAGACCCGCGGCCGTCATCTGGGGCGCGGACAATCTGTTGGCCGAACAGCTCGTCGAGCGGGGCGACCTCGAGCGCGGATTCGCCCAGGCGGAACTCGTCCTCGAGGAAACCTACCGGACCGGCTATCAGGAGCACCTCTACCTGGAAACCAACGGGGTGATCGCGCGGCCTCGTCCGGGAGGCGGCGTGGAGATCCTCGGATCTCTCCAGTGCCCGTACTACGTGCACAGCGCCCTGTCGCATGGCCTGGGGCTGGCGCCGGAGCAGGTGGTGGTCAAGCAGACGGTCACCGGCGGGGCCTTCGGGGGCAAGGAGGACTATCCGTCCGTTCTGGCGATGCACGCCGCGCTGCTGGCCCTGGCCTGCGGACACCCGGTCCGGATCATTCTCGAACGCAGCGAGGACATCCGCTCCACCACCAAGCGACACCCTTCCCGCACGCGCCACCGCACGGGTGTGCGGCGTGACGGGACGATCGTGGCCGCCGACATCGACCTGGTTCTCGACGGCGGCGCCTACACCACGCTCAGCCCGGTGGTCCTCTCGCGCGGGATCCTGCACGCGGGCGGAGCCTATCGCATCCCCAACATCCGCATCCGCGGCCGCGCGGTGGCCACCAACACGCCGCCCAACGGCGCCTTTCGCGGGTTCGGCGCTCCGCAGAGCCTGTTCGCGATCGAGCGGCAGATCGATCGGATCGCGGCCGAACTCCGGCTCGATCCGCTCGCGGTGCGGCGCAAGAACCTCTTGCGCAACGGCGATTGCCTTCCCTGTGGCCAGCGCTTGGAGAAGGGCGTGGCCGCGGCGGAGGTGCTCGAGCGCGCGGTCCTGCTCTCCGGCTGCGCGGACCCAGCGCGGCGGGCGCCGGCCGATCCCTCCCCGGCCCGGCCGGCGGCGGCCGGGGAACGCGCCGGCCCGCGCCCGCGCTGGCGTCGAGGCGTGGGATTGGCGCTCGGACTGCACGGGGGCGGCTTCACCGGTGCCGGCGAGGAGCGCATCCGCGGAGAGGCCCGGGTGCGCCTGAGTCGCGAGGGCCGCCTGGATCTGCTCGTCAGCAATGTGGAGATGGGCCAGGGCGCCAGCACCGTCCTGTGCATGATCGCGGCCCAGACGCTGGGATTCGATCCGGCCGATGTGCACCATCCGCTCCCGGACACCTCGGTCGTCCCCGACAGCGGCCCCACGGTGGCCTCCCGCACCACCATGATCGTCGGAGGCATCCTGATCGACGCCTGCCGCGATCTGGTGCGTGTCGTCTGCGATCGGGTCGCCGAGTTTGAGGGCGTCGCCCGCGCAGAGGTGTCGGCCGATGCCGCGGGCGTGACCGTGCGCGGGGTCCGGCTGGGAACCTTCGCAGAGGTCGCCCGGCGGTTGGCGGCCTCGGCCGGTGCGCTGACCGGGTCGGCCGCCTATCGCTCGCCGCCCGGTGTGCCGTGGGATGAAGAGCGGTATCGCGGCGACGCCTACAAGGCCTACTCCTGGATCGCCAATGTGGTCGAGCTGCGGGTGGACGTCGATACCTGCGAGGTTCGTCCCGAACGGGTCACCTCGGTGGTCGAGATCGGTCGCGCGATCCATCCGGTCCTGGCGGTGGGGCAGGTCGAGGGGGGCGTGCTGCAGGCGCTGGCCTGGGGCTATCTCGAGGAGATCAAGCTCGACCGGCAAGGCCATCCCGGGCGCTACCGCAATGACCGCATGACCACCTACATCATTCCCACCTCGCTGGACGCGCCCGAGATGCGGGTCGAGATCCTGGAGCTGCCCTACGAACGGGGCCCCTTCGGCGCCAAGGGACTCGGCGAGCTGCCGATGGATGTGGGGGCCGCCGCCCTGGCCGGCGCCATCGACCAGGCCACCAATACCTTCCACCGCCGGATCCCGATCACTCCCGAACGGATCTTCCAACTGCGCGACAAGGCGGCCGGCGGAAATGCGAAGGGCCCCGCGGGCGGTGGCCGATGAGAATCAGGCTCACGGTCAATGGAACCGCCCACGATCTGTGCGTGCCCGCGCTGCGCCGCCTGCTCGATATCCTGCGAGAGGATCTGGGCCTGACCGGCACCAAGGAAGGCTGCGGCGAGGGCGAGTGCGGAGCCTGCGCCGTCCACCTCGACGGCCTCCTCGTCAATGCCTGCCTGGTGCCGGCGCTGCAGCTCCACGGCCGGGCCGTGCGTACGATCGAGGGACTGGGCCGGCCCGGGGCGCCCGATGCGCTACAGCAGGCCTTCATGGAGGAGGGCGCCGCCCAGTGCGGGTTCTGCATTCCCGGTATGATCATGGCCGCCCGGGCCCTGCTCGACCAGACCCCGCATCCCACCCGGCACCAGACCCGGGAGGCGCTGGCCGGAAACCTCTGCCGCTGCACCGGCTATGAACGCATCCTGCGCGCGGTGGAGCGGGCCGCTGAGCTGACGGCCCGCTCCGCCTCCTCATCCCTCCCGCCCGAGCCGGAAGCGGCCCCGGCCGCGGGCCTGCGGTCCGGCGGGGAGTCGGCCGCCGGCCGGGATGATGATCCGCAGGTCTATCTGCCCGGCTCGGTCGCCGAGGCGCTCGAGGTCCTCGGGGCGGCCGACCGACCGGTCGCCATCCTGGCGGGGACCACCGACCTGCTGGTCGAGCACAAACTCGGCTGGCGGCCGCCGGCGCGGCTGCTCGACATCTCGCGCCTGCCCGAGCTGGCCCGCATCGAATCGTATCCGGGAGGACTGCGGATCGGGGCCGCGGCCACCTTCGCCGAGATCCGCCGGCATGCCCATCTCCGGTCCCACTACCCGGCGCTGGCCGAGATGGCCGCCTCGATCGGCGCGGCGGCCATTCAGAACCGGGCCACGATCGGGGGCAACTTGATGACGGCCTCGCCGGCCGCCGACGCGCCGCCCGTCCTGATCGCCCTGGGTGCCGTGGCCCGCCTGGTCTCGCGGGCCGGGGAGCGGCGCGTGCCCCTCGACGCCTTCTATACCGGGTACCGCCAGAGCGTCCGCCGGGCCGATGAGCTGCTGGCGGCCATCGAGATCCCGGACCACGATCGCGCGCCATCCGCTGACGGCCTGGCCGGCCGCGGATGCGCGCTGCCCCCGCCCGGCCCCCGGCGCCACCGGCACCAAGGATTCTTCAAGGTGGCGACCCGGCGGGCCCAGGCGATCTCCAAGGTGAGCCTGGGGGGGCTCCTGGTCCTGGATGAGCGCTTTCGGATCGAGACACTGAGATTGGCGGCCGGCAGCGTGGCGCCGACGCCGCTCTCCCTGGCGCCGGTCGGAGAGGCCTTGCGCGGCCAGCCGCTCACGGCCGAGCGGTTGCCTATCCTGCGGACGCAGGTGGATGAGATTCTCGCCGCCTGCGTGCGACCGATCGACGATGTGCGCTCGACGGCGGCCTACCGCTTGGCGCTCCTCGGCCGGCTGATCGGCCGCTTCCTGGAAGATGCCCATGACCAGGCCCAGCGCGAATCCTGACCGCCGGCTCGGCGCCCTGATCCTGGCCGCCGGGGCCGGCTCCCGCTTCGGCGGCCCCAAGGCGCTGGCCACCCTGGGGCCCAGGAGCTGGCTGCGCCTGGCGGTGGAAGCATCGCGAGATGCCGGCTACGCGCCCGTGGTGGTGGTCACCGGGTGCGAAGAGCAGCGGGTGCGGGCGCAATATCGGAAGGAAACCCCGGATGAACCGATCTGGGTCTCGAATCCCGCCTGGCGGGCCGGGCGCACCGGGAGCATCCAGGCCGGCCTGCGCTGCGCGGCGTTCCATCAGGACGCCCCCCCCGATGGTCGCGGCAGCGACATCGTTCACGACCGCCGGGTCGGGCCCGGCCGGCCCGGCCCGCGCGGTGCGCTGATCTACCCGGTCGACTTCCCGTATGTGCAGCGTGACACCCTGGTCGCGCTGCACCGCGCTTTCTGGGAGACATCCGCGCCCGAAACCGGCATCGTGGTGCCGGTCGAGAACCGGCGGCGGGGTCATCCCATTCTCCTGGGCCGCGCGATCTGGCCCCAGATCGCCGCGCTCGGCCCGGACGAGCCGCTACGGGTGATTCTGCATCGGGACCCGGAACGGATCCGTGAAGTCGCGGTGCCGGATGACGGCATTCATCAAAACATCAACCGTCCCGGGGACCTCGTCGAAGGAAGGGATCGAGGACAGGAGTAGGCCATGATCGCACGAATTTTCCAGGCCGCGCTCGAGGCCATCGATCGGGGCGAGAGCTTCGCCCTGGCCTCGGTGATCGAGGCCGAGGGATCCTCTCCGGGTAAGCCCGGCCACAAGATGATCGTCTATGCCGACGGCCGCCAAGAGGGCACGATCGGCGGCGGAGCGCTCGAGTGGAAGGTGCGCGAGCAGGCGCGCGAGATGCTCCGCCGGGGGACCGGCGGGCTGTTGACCGAGGCCTTCGACGCGGACTCGACGGAGGCGGGCATGGTCTGCGGGGGCTCGGTCAGCATCGCGGTCGAGGTCATCCAGCCGGTCGCGCGGATCCTGCTGTGCGGCGGCGGGCATGTGTCCCAGGCGCTGGCCCGTCAGTTCGAGGCCTTGTGCTACCGCTACGTGGTGGTCGACGAGCGTCCAGATCTGGTCACCGAGTCGCGCTTTCCGGCCGCGGGGCGGAGGGTGTCGGCCTCCCCGGCCGCCTGGGTTCGCGGAGAGGAACTGGCCGCCTTCTCCCACATCATTGTCATGACGCATGACCACGCGCTCGATCAGGCCGTGCTCGCGGCGGTCGCCGGTCAGGAGTACGGCGGGTCCCTCGGACTGATCGGCAGCCGCCGCAAGTGGGCCAAGATCAAGGAGGCGCTCGGGCGCGCCGGCGTGGCTGCGGCCTGGCTCGACGCGGTTCATTGCCCCATCGGGCTCCCGATCGGCGGCGGCTCGCCGGCCGAGATCGCGGTGTCGATTGCCGGCGAGATCATCCAGGAACTCAACGCCCAGCGATAAGGACCTGTCATGGGAAACAAGATCATCACCGCCGTGCACGAAGAGGTGCTCAACCGGACCGCGCAGCGCTGCCGCGAGCGGGGCATTCGGATCCCCACCTTCGCCGAGCAGATGAACCCGCAGCTGGTGCCGCAGGCCGTGCGCCTGCGCCTGCGCGAGGTCGGCCTGTGGGATGTCGACCCGGTCAACCTCTTCCGCATCACCTGGAAGAATGAACCGCGCCAGCGGGGCGGGCTCTTCCATGACGGCAACTGGATCGAGCTGCCCCGCGCCCTGACCGGCGTGGAGGCGCGCATCGTCGGGCTGGTCGGCAAATACTTCCCCACCGGCGCTCACAAGGTCGGCGCCGGCTTCGGCTGTTTGGTTCCGCGTCTGGTCTCGGGCAACTTCGATCCCACGCGGCAGAAGGCCGTCTGGCCCTCGACCGGCAACTTCTGCCGCGGGGGAGCCTTCGATTGCGCCCTGCTGGCCTGCCCGGCGGTGGCCATCCTGCCCGAGGAGATGAGCCCGGAACGCTTCGAGTGGCTGCGCGAGATCGGCACCGACGAGATCTTCGCCACCCCGGGCTGTGAATCCAACGTCAAGGAAATCTACGACAAGTGCTGGGAGCTGCGGGCCGAGCGCGGCGACGCCATCGTCGTCTTCAACCAGTTCGAGGAGTTCGGAAACGCCATCTGGCACTACCATCTCACCGGCGGCATCATCGATGAGATCTTCGGCCGCGGCGCGGGCGACGGCGACCGCCTGGCCGCCTATGTCAGCGCCACCGGCTCGGCGGGCACCATCGCGGCCGGCGACTTCCTCAAGGCGCGCCACCCCGGCCTGACCGTCACCGCCTGCGAGGCGCTGCAGTGCCCGACCCTGCTCGAATGCGGGTTTGGCGGCCACCGCATCGAGGGCATCGGGGACAAGCACGTGCCCTGGATTCACAACGTGCGCAACACCGATCTGGTGTGCGCCATCGATGATGAACAGTGCATCCAACTCATGCGCCTCTTCAACGAACCGGCCGGTGTGGCGCTGTTGCGCGAGGAGGGCCTGTCGGCCGAGTGCATCGAGCAGCTGCCCCTTCTGGGCATCTCCTCGATCTGCAACCTCGTGGCCGCCATCAAGACCGCACGCTACTACGGACTGGGCTCCCGGGACTGGATCTTCACCCCGCTGACCGATTCGATGGACCTGTACAACTCGCGCCTGCGGGAACAGCACGCGGCCCATGGGCCGTTGACCCCGGCCCAGGCGGAGCGGCGGCTGGGCCGCTATCTGGAAAGCATTACCACCGACCATACCAAGGAGCTCAGCCTGCGCGACCACCGGGCGCTTCACAATCTCAAGTACTTCACCTGGGTGGAGCAGCAGGGCCGGACCGCGGATGAACTGCGCGCCCTGTGGGCGCCGGAGTTCTGGACCGAGACCTTCGAGCAGGTCGAGGAGTGGGACGAGTGGATCCGGGCCTTCAACGCGCGCACCGGCCTGGACTAGCCGCAGCCCCTGGTTCATGGCCGGCGCGGCAGGAAGCAGCCCTGCGGTCCGCCCAGCAGCTCACCCTCGGCCATGACCCGCCGGCCGCGCAGGAACAGTTGCCGCACCCGGCCGCGAACCGGGATCCCCTCGTACGCCGAAACATCGCTGGGCATGTGCAGCTCCGCGGCGCGCAGCTGGCGGGTCCCCGCCGGATCCAGCAGAAGCAGATCGGCGTCGGCCCCCACTCGAATCGCCCCCTTGCGCGGATAGAGGCCGAAGATCTGCGCGGGCCGCGTGGCCAGCAGGTCGGCGAGGCGCTTGCCGTCGGGACCGCCGCCGTCATCGAACAGGGTCAGCATCAGAGGCAGGCGCGTTTCGAGGCCGGCCAGGCCCTTGGGCAGCTGCGCGAAGGTTGCACCCGGCACATCCTTCTGGGCCGCCCGGAAGGCACAGTGGTCGGTCGCCACCACATCGACCTCGCCCGCGTACAGCGCCGCGCGCAGCTGCTCCCGGTCCCGGCCGCTGCGCAGCGGTGGGGCCACGAGGTACTGCGCGCCATGCGGTTGCTGGTAGGCGCCGGCGTCCAGAAAGAGGTAGTGAGGACAGGTTTCCAGGAAGACCGGCCCGGTCCGCCGTCCGGCCCGGATCGCCGCGACGCCCGCGGCGGTCGAGACATGGACGAAGTAGGGAGCCGCCCCCTCGGACTGGGCGATCGCGATCGTGTCGCGGATGGCAGCGACCTCCGCGGCCGCCGGCCGCGAGGCGGGATAGTCGCGGGCGCTCGTGCGGCCGGCGCGAAGCAGCTGTGCGGTCGCGGCCGCGACGGCGGCCTCGTCCTCGGCGTGGATCAGCGTCCGGAACCCCCCGTGGCGCGCCGCCCGGAACAGGATGCGCAGCGCCTCGGGCGCGATGGCGTATCCGATCTGCGCGTAGCAGGTGAAGACCTTCAGGCTCGCGCCGCCGGCTTCGCGCAGGGCATCGAGCTGGCCGCCGATGCGCTCCGCGAAGCCGGCGGCGCTGTCGGTGACATTGGCGTGGAACGTGTAGTCGCAGTACGAGACAGCGTCGAATTCCGCGCGGCGCGCGGCAAAGGAGTCCGCCAGCGATTGGCCCACGGCCTGCAGCGTGAAATCGATGACGGTGGTCACGCCGCCGTGCAGGGCCGCCGCGCTGCCGGTCCGCGGCGTGTCGCAGCTGCAGGTCCCCGCCGTCGGCAAGCCCAGGTGAACGTGCGGATCGACAAGACCCGGCAGGACGAGCAGGCCGCGCGCATCCACCACCTCCCGGGCCGAGTATCCCGCGCCCCGCAGATCGGAATCGATCGCCGCGATACATCCCGCGCGCACCCCGATCTCGAGCGCGGCCACGACCCGCTCGGTAACGACCGTACCGCCGCGGATGAGAAGGTCGAGGGGCCGCCCGCCAGGGCGCCTGTCCGGCCCGCGCGTCATCATGGGCTCCTCGGCTACATCAGGGCCGCCATCAGCGCCTTGCAGGTGTGCAGGCGATTCTCCGCCTCGTCATACACCACCGAGTGGGGCCCATCGATCACCGTCTCGGCCACCTCGCTGCCCCGGTCCGCCGGCAGGCAATGCATGTAGAGCGCGTCCGGCTTGGCCAACCCCATCCGCCGCTCATCGCAGATCCAGTCGCGGTAGCCCGCCCCGAGCGCCAGCGAGTCCTCCGGCTTGTGAAACAGGTCCAGGCAACCCCAGCTCTTCGGATAGACGATATCGGCCTCGCGAAAGGCGTCATCCATCGAGGAGACGATCTCCAGACGCCCGCCGGAGGCGGCCGCATTGCGGCGGGCCAGTTCGATCTGATCGGGCATCAGCGCGAACTCCGGTGGATGCGCGAGAGCGACATCCATGCCGAAGCGCGTCAGGAGCGTGATCAATCCCTGCGGCACCGAGAGCGGCTTGGCGTAGGTGTGGGTGTAGGCCCAGGAGACGGCGATCCGGCGGCCCCGCAGATCCGCTCCCAACTTCTCGCGGATCGTCATCAGATCGGCCAGGGTCTGGCAGGGATGATCGACGTCGCACTGCATGTTGATCACCGGAACATCGGCCCAGCGCGCCACCTCCCGCAAGTAGCGATTTCCCTCACCCGGAATCTTGTCGTGCCGGATCGCGATGCCGTGCCCATAGCGGCTGAGAATGACGCCGGTATCCTTGGCCGATTCCCCATGCGCGACCTGGGAGGTCTCCGAACTGATGAAGTGCGCATGGCCCCCGAGCTGCGTCGCGCCGGCCTCGAAGGAGTTGCGCGTGCGTGTCGAGTTGTCGAAGAAGAGCAGGAAGATGGTCTTGTGCTGCTGGACCAATGTCGGCCGGCCGGCCCGGAAGCGGGCCTTCAGCTGCGCCGATAGCGCGAGGAGCTTCTCGATGTCCGCGACCTCCCACTCCTGGGTCACGATCCAGTGGCGCCCCCGGTAGCGCCCTCCCAGGGTCAGGTCGCTCTCCGGCCGGTTCGAACGCGTTGCGCTCTCATGCATCGTCCCACTCCTCCTGCGCGGCCAACACGGCCAAGGTCGCATAGAACGTCATGGCCGATCCGAGATGCGCCGCCGGGCATTGGTCGCTCGGCGCATGGGCATGGATCTCATCGGCCGGGCCGAATCCCAGCGTGGGCACGCCATGGATGCCCATGGTGGCCACCCCGTTGGTGGAGAAGGTCCACGCGCCGGCCCGGCCGGCGTCTCCCAGCGCCAGCCCACGGGCGCGCAAGGCCAGCTTCACGCGCCGGTCCTCCTCCGGCAAGACCCAGGCCGGGAAGTACTGCCGCATGGGATAAACCCGTCCCGTGTAGGAGGCGCGCTCGAAGATCGGCACGACGATCTCATCGGCGGGCAGAGCGACGCGCGGCTCTCCTCCGGGAAGGGGCAGCCGGTCCAGGATCGCCCGCACCTGTCCGAGGGCCGTCGCGTCGGTCTCGCCGGCCGTCAGCCGACGGTCCAGATGGATCGTGCATTCATCGGCGACCGCGCACAGCGACGGGGCCGAGGAGCGGATCTGCGAGGTGGTGATGCTGCCCGGCCCCAGGAATGGATCGCGCGCGAACTCAGCGGGCAGAGCCTCGATGGCCGCGAGCACCGGCCCCATCCGATGTATGGCATTGATCCCGCGTTCGGGCGCCGAACCGTGGCAGGCGCGCCCCTTCAGTGTGACCTCCATCTCCAGGCGACCGCGCTGGCCGCGGTAGACCTGAAGGTTGGTGGGCTCGGTGAGCACCACCAGGTCCGGACGCATGAGCTTCTCATTCAGGATGTAATGCCAGCACAACCCGTCGCAATCCTCCTCGAGGACCGAGCCCACGAACCAGAGAGTGATATCACCCTCGAAGGCGAGCTGCTTGAGCAGCGCGCCCGCATAGACCAGCGCGGCCATGCCGGCCTTCTGGTCCGCGGCCCCCCGTCCGTAGATGATCCCGTCGACCATCTCGGCCCCGAACGGATCCACCTGCCAGAGAGCGCGATCCCCCACGGCGACCGTATCGACATGGGCATCGAAGGCCAGGATCCGGGATCCGGATCCGATCCGGCCCCAGAGATTGCCGAACGGATCGATGCGCACCTCATCGAATCCCACCGCCCGCATGCGGCCGGCGATGAGCGCGATCACATCCTGCTCCTGGCCCGACATCGAGGGCGTGCGGATCATCTCCCGCAGGAAGGCGACCGCCTCTTCCTGCAGACGGTCCGCCCCGGCCCGCAGAGTTCCTGCGTCGATTGTCATGCCAAGCACTCCCCCTGTTTCACGGCGCTGCCGGAGCCCGCCGCTCTCGGCCGCCGCTGTGACCCGCCGCTCTCGGCCACCGCTGTGGCCTGCCACCACGGCCAGCGGCGGTTTGCGCCCGCTCATGAACGCCGCACGGCCGCCAAGACCGCGGGCAGGGTGGGCGCCACGACGGCGGCCGGATGGTCCCGCGCGATGGTGCGCAGCGCCGCGACGTCCTTCAAGCCATGGCCGCTGTGAAGCAGCACCGCCTCGGCATCCGGATCCAACCACCCTTCGTCGATGGCCGCGCGCAGGCCGGCCAGGCTGGCGGCGGCGGCCGGCTCGACCAGGAAGCCGGCCCGGGACGCCAGATGCCCCATCGCCTCCAGGATCGCCTCGTCCCTGACGGTGACGAAGCGGCCCTGCGACGCACGGATCGCGCGGAGCGCCTTGTGCTGGTCGCGCGGCCGGTTGACGGCGATCGAGTCGGCCACCGTATCGGCCACGACCGGCTCGCACCGGTCGGCCCCGCCGGCCCAGGCCGTCGCCAGGGCGGCCGAACCCTCCGCCTGAACCGCGAGCAGGCGCGGCAGCCGTTCGATCAATCCCAGCGCAAGCAGGTCGGCAAACCCCTTGTGCACTCCTCCCAGGATGCAACCGTCCCCGACCGGAACCACGACCCAATCGGGGATCCGGCCGCCGAGCTGATCCCAGATCTCCAGGGCCAGGGTCTTCTTGCCCTCGCCCAGATAGGGATTGGTGGCCGTGTTGCGATTGTAACAGCCGGTCTCCCGGCAGAGGGCCGCGCAGAGATCGAAGGCCTGGTCATAGGTGCCCTCGACGGCCAGCAGACGCGCACCGTAGCCGCGGATCTGCAGCAACTTGGCCGCGGGCGCCTTCGCGGGAGCCAGAAGGTAGGCCTCGAAGCCGCCATGGGCGGCGTAACAGGCGAGCGAGGCCGCCGCGTTGCCGGTCGAGGCGGCCGCCACCCTCCGGTAGCCTGCCTGGCGCGCCCAGGAAAGGGCCACTACGGTGGCGCGATCCTTGGTGGAGCCGCTCGCCAGGCGTGTATCGTCCTTGACCCACACCCGCCGCGGCAGGGCCGGGTCGCAGCCGGCCGGCAGCGGCACCAACGGCGTCATGCCGGTCGGCATCGTGAGCAACGCATCCGGATCCGTCACCGGAAGCAATTCGTGATAGCGCCACAGGGAGGCCTCCCGTGACTGCAGCGCGTCCCAGGTGAACCGCCCGCGGAGAGCCTCGGTGTGATAGCGGACATCCAGCGTTCCGGCCAGCGGACCACAGGCCGGACAGGTGAACTCGCCCTCCCCGAGCGCGAAGCGGCGCTGGCAGCCGATGCAGACCAGTTCGGCGGCGTAGGAGAAGTTCACCCTCTTGCTCCTGTCACTGGCACCCCCACGGGACCCGCACCGGGTCCCAACACCATCAGAACCGTTCCCACAGATCCCGCGTCCGCGCGCGGGCCTGCCGGCGCAGGCCGGCCTCGTCGATCCCCACCGGCTCGCCCGCGGCCAGGATCTGCCGGCCGGCGACGAACAGGTCCCGGGCCCGGGCGCCCACCAGCCCGAAAAGCAGATGACCGTACAGATTCTCCTCCGAAAGGGGCGTCGCGGGGAGGTAGTCCCACACGACCAGGTCGGCCGGGTGCCCGGTGGCCAGGCGGCCGAGCGGCTGTTCGAACAACGCGGCCGCCAGCCCGGCATTGGCCTGCAGCAGCAATCCCGGCACCGCGGCGTAAGCCTCCCGCGGATCCCCCGCCAGATGGTTCTGCAGCAGGTGGGCAGCCAGGTTCTCCCGGCACATGTCGGCGCTGAACCCATCGGTGCCCAGCACCAGCCGCACGCCCAGACGGGCCAGCCCCGCCAGGCGCAGCACTCCCACCGCGTTGTTCATGTTCGACTGGGGACAGTGCGCCAGGTACGACCGCGACCGCCCCAGGATCTCCATCTCCAGGGGATCGAGATGGACGCCGTGGACACACAGGGTGCGCGGCCCCAGCACCCCCGCCTGCGCGAGGCGCTCGACCACGCGCATGTGGTAGCGCCGCTCGGCATCCCGCTGATCGGCCGAATCTTCGGCCACATGCACGTGGAAACCCACCGGATGCCGGTCATGGGCATCCCGGCAGGCGTTCAGTGTCCGGGTACTGAGGGTCATCGAGGCGTGCAGGCCGAACAGCGCCCGCAGACGCCCGCTCCGATCGGCCGCCGCCTGGCGGATCATGGCCACATTCTCGGCGATCCCCGCCGCGGCGGCTTTCTGGCCATCTCGATCGGACACCTCGAAGCACAGACAGGCGCGCAGACCGATCCGATCCACCGCCTCGGCGATCGTGCGCAGGGATCCATCGATGACCCGCTGCGAAGCGTGATGGTCGAAAATCGTCGTGACCCCGCAGCGCGCGCAGTCGAGCGCATGGATGTGCGCCGACAGGGCAATCGTCTCGAGATCCAGCGCCCGATCGAGCCGCCACCACAGTCGCTGGAGGATCTGGGGGAAACTCTCCGGCGGCGCTTCCTTCAGGCCGATCCCGCAGGCCAGGGTCGAGTAGATGTGGGTGTGCGCGTTGACCAACCCGGGCGTCACGAGCCGGCCCCCTGCATCGAGAGCACGCGCCGTCTCGCGGGCCGCCGCCAGCGCCGGATCCGGCGCTGGATCCGGCGCCGGTTCCCGCCGCGCGCCCGTCCCGGCGTGCTGCTCGGGATCGCCGGCGGCGCCCGCATCCAGCGGCCAGATGCCGGCCACCCGTTCATCCTCGATGAGCAGATCGGCCCGCGGATGCACCTGGCAGCCATCGAAGAGCAGGGCATTCTCGATCAGGACCGCACTCAAAATGGACCTCCACATACTCGCGGCCCGCCGGCGCGCGGCCCGCGACCGGCCCTCCGGCGCCCGGCGTCATCCTCGCCGGGTACGATCAACTCGAGGCATCCGGTCACCGGCCGGACCGTCAGGCACAGGCCGCAGCCGACGCAGGCCTGCTCATCGACCTGCGGCACCCGCTGCGCGGGGGACCAGCGGATCGCCTCATGCCCTCCGTCCCGGCAGGCTACATAGCAGAGCCCGCACCCGATGCACTCTTCGGTCACCACCCGGCTGCGGACCGTGTGGCGCGGGAGCTGGTCGTGGCTGACAATGTGCTTGAGCGACCGGCCCACCAGCGACCGCGGCGAGGAGAGGCGCTTGCGCTCCAGGTACAGGGACAGCCCGGTAGTGAGGTCGTCGATGATCCGAAAGCCGTGGTGCATCGGCGCGGTGCAGAATTGCACCACGCCCGCGCCCACGAGCATCAACTCCACCGCGTCGCGCCAGTGGCTCGCGCCGCCGGTCCCGAGAATCGGCAGCGGCACACGGCGAGCGATCTCGGCAATCGTGCGCAGCGTGATCGGCTTGATGGCCGGGCCGGTCAGCCCCGAATAGGTCGACCTGCCGTCCAGGGAGGGATACGGCACGTAGCTTTCGATGTCGATGCCCATGAGGGCCGGGATCGAATTCGAGGCGGTGATCGCGTCCACCCCCGCCCGCTCGAGCGCCTCGGCGACGGCCACGATGTCGGTGACCTGCGGCGTGATCTTGATCGCCACCGGCACCTCCCCGGCGGCCTCCTTGACCCAGCCGGCCACCTGCTCGCTGGCGGGAATCGACTGGGCCAGCATCTTGCCGGGATCCGCCCCCATGCTGCCCTGCGGGCAGGAGAAGGAGCACTCGATCATGTCCGCTCCGGCCCGCGCCAACCGACCGGCCAGCGATTGCCAGTCCTGGCGGCAGGTTCCCATGATCGAGGCGATCACGATCTTGCGCCGGTAGCGCTTCTTGAGCCGCCGCACGCGCCGCTCGATCTCATCGATGTGATGGGCGCTGATCAGGTCGATGTTGCCCATGCCTACCAGCCGGCGGCTGCCCTGGTCGAACGAGGTCATCATCGGATAGGCCAGATCGACCCGTGTGCCCTCCACCGAGGTCGTCTTCAGGACGGCACCGGCCCAGCCGAGGTCGAAGGCGCGCTCGATCATGCTGATCTCATCCGTGCACGGCGAAGCGGCCAGAAGGAACGGGTTCTCGAAGGTGAGACCGCAGAAGTCGGTCGCCAAGGTCTGGTAGGCGTAGCACCCCATCTGCTCGATGCGCGCCTCGGGATCCGGCGGCAGTGACTCGTATCGCGCCACCGGGGCAGCCGGCACCGACTCGGATCGCGCCACCGGGGCAGCCGGCACCGACTCGGATCGTGCCGCGGAGGCAGGCGGCACCGACTCGGATCGCCCCGCGGGAGCGGGATGCCGGCCGGAGGTGCTGCGTCTTTTCTTCATCGTCATCTCCCCATACGCCGCAGGATGGCCCGGGCGGCCCGCTTGCCATCCCGCACGGCCGCCACGATGGACTGGTCCGCTCCGATCGCATCCCCTCCCGCATAGAGATTGCCCCGCATCCGGCCGCTGGCCGGACGCACGCGCAGCCATCCGGCTCGCGTGCGGGGCAGCGCACTGACCGTGGCGCCCAGCTCCATCCCCGTGGCGAGCAGCACCTGATCGCAAGGCAGTTCGAAATCGCTGTCCGGCAACACCTCGGCCACGGGCCGCCCGCCGGCATCCGGGGGTCCCAGCCGCGTGCGCCGGAGCCGCAGCGCCTGCACCCGGCCGCCGCGTCCCAGGGCCTCCACCGGCTGGGTCAGCACATGCAGATGCACACCGGCACGCTCGGCCTCATGAATCTCCCGGTCCCAGGCCGGCATCTGCCGCCGGGAACGGCGGTAGATCAGGTGTACCTCCGGTCGTTCCCCGGCGACCCCCTCGAGGCCGCAACGCGCCACGGCCAGCGCGGTATCGATCGCCACATTGCCACCTCCCACGACCGCCACGCGGCGCCCCACAGGAAGCCGGTAGGCGCGGCGCCGGCAGCGTTCCAGGAAGGCGATCGCATCGCCGACTCCGCGCAGATCTCGGCCGGGCCAGTCCATGGTCCGCGCGACCGCGCCGGGCGCCACGAAGACGGCGTCGAAGGCGTCGGCCAGAGCCTGCCAGTCGGTGATCGTCCGATCGGTCAGGACGGTCACGGTGGGTACGATGGCGGGGTCCGAGGGCACCGCCGCGCTTCCCGGGGATACGGGAGCGCGCAGGGCCTGCAGCGTATCGGCCTTGATCGCCGCGGACGGAAAGCGGTAGAGCGGAATCGTATGGGCCAGCACGCCGCCCGGCGTGGAGCGCTGCTCATAGAGCGTCACGTTCACGCCATGGCGCTTCAGCTCGCAGGCGCAGGCCAGCCCGGCCGCGCCGGCACCGACAATCGCCACGCAGCCGCCCGCCGCCCCCACGGCCCGGACCGGCCGGGGCCTTCGGTCCAGGGCGGTCGCGTAGCGATGCAGGCGGCGGATGGCGACCGCACCGTCCAGCCTGGCGCGGGTGCATGCGCCGGCGCAGTACTGCTCCTCGGGGCAGGCGCGGCCGCAACTGCCGGCCAGCGGATTGGCGCCGCGGACGGCCTCGGCCGCCGCGCGCAGGTTGCCGCTCTGGATCATCCGGATGAAGCGCGCAATGGGGATCGCCGCCGGGCAGTGCGCCTGGCAGGGCGCATCGAAGCACTGGAGGCAACGCTCCGCGGCCGCCAGGGCTTCGGCCGGCGAGAGGAGCGGCTCCTGCGCGAAGACGCCATCGCCATCGCGCGGCGCAACCCCCCGCTCGCCGGCGCCCGGCCCGCGCGCAGCGTGGGCCGGCAGAGCGTGACCGGACACGCCCTGGGCGCAAGGTTCGTCCGCGGGGACACCCTGAGGGATGGGCCGCATATCAGCCTCCGTCTTCAGTTCCATGGCGAAGCTCGGCGGCGGCCTGTTCGACCGCCTGCACGATCGGCAGATAGCCTGTACAACGACACAGATTGCCGCTGAGCGCCGTTGCAATTTCGCCCCGCGTGGGATTCGGATTCCTGTCCAACAACGCCTTGGCCGCCATCAACATCCCGGGCGTGCAGAATCCGCAAGCCACGGCATCCTGATCCATGAAGGCCTTCTGCAGGGGATGAAGGCCGGTGTCCTGCGGTCCCACCTCATCAGACAAACCCTCGACCGTCTCGACCGTCCGGCCCGCGACCTGGCCGGCCATGACCAGGCAGCTGCAGACCGCGTCGCCATCCAGGATGACCGTGCAGGCCCCGCACTCACCGATTTCGCACCCGCACTTGGTGCCGGTCAGGCCGAGGCCTTCCCGCAGCAGCTGCAGCAGGCTCTGCCCGGGATCGGCCTCCACCTGCACCGGACGTCGGTTGAGGGTGAAGGCCAGGGTCACCGGGCGCGGATGCGCCCGTGCCGCTTGCGCCGGATGATTCGTCATGCTCCGATCCCCGTCTGCGCCAGGCCGCGGGCGGTGAGGGCCGCCACGACCGGCTCCTTGTAGGGTGTCGACCAGCGCCGTCCCGTCAGGGACACCATCCGGTCGGCCAGCCGCCGCCCGGCCTGCTCGAACAGAACCTGCCCCGGCGTGGCCCCATCCAGCAGCGCTTCCACCTCCGGGAAACGCCGCGGCGTGGGGGCCACCGATCCCGCGGCCACCCGGCTCCCGCTCAAGAGCCCGTCCGCGTCCTGCCGCAGCGCCACCGCGATGCTCATCCGTGAGACGGCCAGTGCATTGCGCCGGCCCAGCTTCACGAAGGCGCCGCGGGTCTGCGCCGGCACCGGAGGAATCCGGATGTGGGTCAGTATCTCGTCCGGGGCCTTCGCCAGGCGGTAGGGCGCCTCGAACGCCGCATCCAGGGCGATCTCGCGTGAGCCGCGCACCGAACGCAGGATGAGCACCGCATCCAGGGCCAGCAGGGCCGGCGCGCTGTCCGCACAGGGAGAGGCGTTGCACAGGTTGCCCCCCACCGTGGCGCGATTGCGGATCTGCGGGGAACCCACCGACCCGCAGGCCGCCGCCAGGATGGCGGCGCAGGCGGCGCCGAGCGCACCGGACCCGGCTTGCGCGACCACCTCGGCATGGGTCACACAGGCTCCGATTCGCAGGCCGTTGTCGGTTGGCTCGATCGCGCGCAGCTGCGCCAGGCGGGACAGATCCGTCACGTGCAAAGGATCCGGCGGCGGGCCGTCCCGGCGGAGAGACACCATCAAGTCGGTGCCGCCGGCCAGGAAGCGGCCCCGCGGCCCATGCCGGGCGCCCAGCTCCAGGGCTTCCTCCAGGGAAGCCGGGCTGTGGAAGATCAGCGCCGGCATGAACGCTCCTCCCGCGGGCGGAGTGCCTGCGCGCGCCGGGCCGGTCGTTGCAGAGGGTGGCCCAGCAGCACCGTCTCGAGATCGGCCGGCAGGCGCCGGATCCGCCGGCCGGTGGCGTGCGCGATGGCATTGATGATGGCCGGCGCGGCGATCTCGGTGGCCGGCTCGCCGATGCTCTTGGCCCCGAAGGGCCCGGCCGGATCGGGGTTCTCGACGATCGTCACGTCCACGGCGGGCATATCGAGGCAGGTCGGCAGCAGGTACTCGTCGAAGTTGTGCGTGCGCGGGTGGCCCTGCTCGCTGGCGTACTCCTCCAGGAGCGCGTAGCCGATCCCCATGGCGACGCCCCCATAGATCTGCGAGCGGACCATGGCCGGGGCAATCGCGCGTCCCACATCGTGCACCGCCGTCATGCGCAGCAGGTCGACCTTGCCGGTCTTGGTGTCGACCTCCACCTCGGCGATGTTCGCGCCGTAGACGAAGGTGAAGTAGGCCTGGCCGCGGCCGCGCGTGCCATCCCAGGAGGTCTCGGGCGCGGGGTGCCAGCCGAAGCCCAACAGCGGCCGGCCGAGCTCGTAGGCCCGCGCGACCACATCGGTGATGGCGCACTCGGCCGGCGCGCCCTCCGCCGAGCCGTCGGCCGCCTGGATCCGGCCCGCTCGGCACCGGAGGGCGCCGGCGGGCGCGCCCAGCATGTCGGCGGCCACCGCGATCAGGACCTCACGCACGGCCTCGGCGCCCTTCTTGGTCGCCTGGCCACCCATGATGGTCGAGCGGCTCGCCACCGTCGGCCCCGAATCCGGTACGCGGCCGGTATGCACATTCATTGTCTTGATCCGGTCGACTCCGATACCCAGAACCTCGGCGGCAATCAAGGCCACGGCGGTGGACACGCCCTGGCCCATGTCGGTCAACCCCAGGGTCACGATGACCGAACCATCAGTCTGCACCGACACAATCGCCCCGACCGCATCCACCCCCTCGGCGCCCAGGCTGACGCCCCGGTAGGAACAGGCCAGGCCGAGCCCGCGGCGTTTGCCGTCGGTGCGCGCTTCGTTCTCACGCGCGATCTGTGCCCTCCGCACCGGCCACTCGCACCGCCTGGCGGCAATCTCCAGCACCTGCGGCAGCGAGACCACGGGAGGCAGCTTCTGTCCCGTGACGGTGACCGATCCCTCGCGGAACATGTTCTTGCGCCGCAGTTCGAGGGGGTCGCAACCCAGTTCCGAGGCCAGCTCATCGATGAGGGCCTCGATCGCGAAATTGACCTGGGGGGAACCGAAGCCGCGCATGGCTCCGGTGTAGACATTGTTCGTGTAGGCCGCCAGCACCTCCACCTCCGCATGGGGGACTTCGTAGGGGCCGGTGGCCTGCACCGTCGAGCGCCAGGTGACAAAGGGCGACATCGAGGCATAGGCGCCCGCATCGGCCACCATGCGCACGGCCAGGCCCGTCAGGCGGCCGTCGCGCGTGGCGCCGATCCGGTAGTCCAGCACATAGGGATGGCGCTTGTAGGAGATCTGCATCGACTCCTCGCGCGTGTACACCATCTTGACCGGCCGGTGCGTCGCCCGCGCCAGGAGCGCGGCCCGCGCGGCCATCTGGGTCATGACGTCATCCTTGCCGCCGAAGGAACCGCCCAGGGTCGCCTGCTTGACCGTCACCCGCGCCAGATCGAGGGCGAAGATCTCGCCCAGCGCACGACGGGTGGAGAAGATGTTCTGAATCGATCCGGTCACCCGCAGGCCGCCGTCCTCGGTCTCCTCCACCAGCACGGCTTCAGGCTCCAGGTAGGCATGCTCGATGGATTGCGTCCGGTAGGTGCGTTCGAGCACGACATCGGACCGGGCCAGCGCGGCGGTGACATCGCCCTTCTGCACGCGGTGCCGGGCGCACAGATTCCGCACGTCCCCGGCGACGGGTGGATCGGTGGGTGCATTCGGGTGCAGGATCGGTGCCCCTGCCGTCAGGGCCGCTTGCGGATCGGTCACGGCGGGAAGCTCCTGATAGGCAACCGCGATCTGTCGCAAGGCCGCCCGGCCGGCCTCGGGCGTCTCGGCCGCCACCAGGGCAACCCCGTCTCCGTAGTACCGAACGCGCTCATCGGCCAGCACCGGCTGGTTCTTGATCACGCCCCCGAAGGTGCGCGCCGCGGGCAGATCGGCCGCGGTGAGAATCGCGCGGACACCGGGCGCCGCACGGGCCGCCGCGCTGTCGATCGAGAGGATGCGGGCATGCGCCTTCCTCCCCAGCAGCACGAATCCATGGAGCATGCGCGCCGCTGACAGATCGGCGGCGAAGCGCGCCCGACCGGTGACCTTGCCGAGGGCATCGGTGCGCCGCGGCTGCGTTCCAATGGACTGGAATTCCCTTGCCACCTTGACACTCTCCATCCGGGACTACCCGGCCCCATGTTGACGCATGCCATGACAGCCGACAAGGTGCTTCCGAGGCGGGCCGCCCGCGGCCATGCTCGCGAAGGCGATGCCCGCCAGGGTGATGCCCGCCATGGTGATGCCCGCCAGGGCGGCCTACTCGTCGTGCCCATAGGGACAGAAACGTGGGAACCCGAAGATGCTGCAGACGCCCGCGGCGGTAACGCCATAGATCAAGTGCTCGCATCGTTCCTGGCGCAGGAGCGCCAGGATGGCCGGGAAGGTATCATTCACCAGGGTCGTTCCCGTGACGGCCACGAAGTTCGATCCACGGATCAGCTCGGGTGTGCGGGTCGCGCCATCCCAGATCTCGACCCCCTCCTTCACGGCGCCGATGCACTCCGGGTTCAGATCCGTGACCCGCACGAGCTCGGCGCCGAACTCCCTGACCAGGGCCGCCAGTATGGCGGGATTGAGCCCGATGAGCCCCACCGCGCCCAGGCCCATCCGGCGACGGATCTCACCGGCCAACTCCAGGGCGCAGCGCTCCGGTTCATCGTCCCGGCAATGCACCCCGCGCGAGACCTTCCCCAGATGGCGCATGACGCCGTTGAGCGTGGCAACCAGCAGCGCGCGGTCGGCGTTCGTCTCCAGCGGTTGGGCGAGTACCTCGCCAAGGGTCCCCTGGAACTCGATCGGCATGTCGGTGAAGGCGTGGCCGCGGGCGGATTGAAAACGTGCCTCGATGACCTTCTCCTTTCCCAGCAGGATCGGGAAGTCATTGCGCAGCGGGGTGCCGATCGCTTCTTCGGGGGTCAACTCGCCCGCCCGGACAAGGAGCTTCTCGTCCAGGACACCCTGCTCACGGCCCCAGGCCGCCAGATGTTCGCGGACCTGTTCGAGCCATGGCGAGGATGACGCAGCATCCATATCTAGAACCTCCCGATCTGAGCCAGGAATCTCGCGGCCACCAGGGCAAACAGGATCCCGAAAAGGATCTTGATGCGCGCGGGAGGACAGCGGCGGTTCAGCTGCGCACCCAGCGTGGAGCCGACCAAGGTGCCCAGACAGATCGGGATCGCAATCGCGAACTCCACATACCCCTGGGACCACTTGAAGACCGAACTGATCAAGGCGTTGATCGCGAAGCAGGCCAGGGATGAACCGGTGGCCACCTTGATGGGGGCCCGCAGGAGCCA
The DNA here is from genome assembly GCA_964417675.1 of uncultured bacterium. GTDB lineage: Bacteria > Eisenbacteria > RBG-16-71-46 > CAIMUX01 > WJJG01 > CAYQJL01. Next base: position 22,542 of record CAYQJL010000207.1, read on the forward strand.
GTGGAAGGCCGGCACCAGAATCGCTCCCGTTCCAATGCCCAGCAGACCGGGCAGCACACCGGCGGCGGCGCCGATGGCGGACCGCTTCCAGATGCCCCCGGCCACCCGGCCGGCGGGCCGACCGGCCGCGCCACCTTCAGGCTCGGCCGTGGGGCGCATGAGTCCGTCGCGCAACATCCGCACGGCCACCAGAAGAAACACCAACCCCATCCCGACATCCAACCCGGGACCGCGGTCCGCGATGATCCCGAAGAGACAGGAGAATAGGATGGTGGCAATCGCCCCCGGGACGATCACCGGAAGCAGAGAGCCGAAGTGGATGTGGCCGAGACGATGATGGCGAAGAGTGCCGGCCAGGGTCGTACAGAACACCCCCACGATGCAGGTCCCGGCCGCAAGGGGCGCCGGAAGGCCTACGATGAAGCGCAGCACCGGCATCAGAACGATCCCCCCTCCGAGACCCAGCAGCCCTCCGATCAGTCCGGCCAGCAGCCCTGTCAGGAGCAGGATGACCGGTTGCAGTTCTGGCATGGCCGCTCCATCAGCTAGTCCCCCCTGGGTCCCCATGGCGAACGGGCAGGCCCAGCGAGCCTGCCCGTTCCGGCGCCCACCGTGGAGCGCTGCCCTGCGCCCGACAAGATGCTAGCGGGTCCGGCGTGTCACCAGCGCCACCACCGTCTTGTCATTGCCGCCCATGCTGATGACCAGGCCATGCGGCTTCTCCTCCGGCACCTTCACCTGGAATCCTCCAGCCTTGCCGGTGAGCTGCTTCCAGTTGTCCACCGTCTGGCGAACACCGGTGCCGCCCGTGTAGTGACCGTGTCCGATCAGGCCCCCCGAGGTGTTCATCGGGAACGTCCCGCTCAGCTTGGTGTGGCCTTCCTGGATGAAGTCATAGCCCTCGCCATGCCCGACGATCCCGGCGGCCTCGGCCATCAGAACGCCGGTGATCGAGAAGCAATCGTGCACCTCGGCAAAGGCCAGATCCTGGGCGCCGATGCCGGCCATCTGATAGGCCTTCTGCACGGCCGACCGGCTGGTGGCAACCTGGGTCGGATCCTCGGGCGCCTGGGTGACATCCGCCACCGAGCAACCGATGCCGACCACCTCGATCGCATCGCGCTTGTCGATCCCGGCCTTCTTGAGACCCTCCTCCGAGCACACCAGGCATCCGGCGGCGCCGTCGGATACTTTCGAGCAATCAAAGACATTGATATGCTCGCAGAAGGCCTTCGGATTGGGCGGCGTGTTGCCGAGGGCGTGCAGATCCTCTGTCGGGTTGTGATGTTCCTGCGCCTCTGGGCACTTGCGCGCATGCTCGACTGCGTTGACGAACCACTCGGTCATCGCGGCGCGCACCCTGTCGCGGCCGAACGCCTCGAAGCAGGCGCCGGCCCGGTCCGAGAACATGGCCGGGAAGAAGTAGGCGTGACCGTTCTTGCGTTGCGAGGCGTAGTGCCCGGCACCGGCCAGGATATCGGCGCCATAGATGGCCTTGACCGTGTTCTGGACCTCGACGCCCATCGACAGGACGACATCGGCCGTCTCGGCCAACACGGCCTTGATCGCGGTCAGCACCGACAACCCACCCGAGCCGCAGGCGCCCTCGGTGCGCACGCTGGGCCGCAAGGCCAGCGCGGGATCGATGGTCGGCATCAGGGCGGCCAGATTGCCCTGGCGATTGAAGCGGGCGGCCATGAAATTGCCGACCACGCATTCATCGATCGCTTCCACATCGCTCATCTGGGCGATGACTCCCCGGCCCGCCTGCTTGATGTACTCCTCGAGGCCCGGACGGGGCTTACGGGGATGGAACTCCGGACGCCCGGTACCGAGCGAGATCGTGTAGTACCCGGCCGCGATGTAGACGTTCTTCCTCAGCGGCATGATTTCTATCCTCCCAGCTCTGTGGTTGAGCTCACTCTCTTCCAGCTTTCTTGTTGGCTTGCCCTGCGCATCCCTTATGCGTACGAGTTGATCGGACCGTACAGGTGGAAGAACCCGTTCATCAGGACGCCATTGACATCCTCGGCGGTCGCCGCCACCCCCATGCTGACCAGCTGCTCACCGATCTGCTTCGAGCGCTTCAGATACGCATGCCCCAGCGAGCACCCCAGGCAATCGCAGGCCGCCAGGTTGGAGAAGTAGGTTGCCAGCTTCTCGTCCTTGTCCCGGTCACGCGCCAGCGCCTTCCAGGGCAGATGGGCGTCGGGCAGGCCGCCGAGCTTCTCATCGATCGGCTTGCTCCAGGACTCCTCGATCGCGACATAGGCGCCCTTCTCGAGATCGTAGATGCCCACGATCCGGCCCCGGTCATACTGGAGGAAGCCATCCTTCTGGCTGCCATCGGGATGCTGGCCGCCGCGCACGCCCTTGGCCATCATCGCATCGATCAAGCCGCTGTGGAGCGTCTCGCCCTCGATGAAGCGATTCATGACGCTGAGAATGCACTGGAAGACATCCACGCCGACATAGTCGATGAGCTGGAAGATGCCCATCGGCCGCACCAGCCAGTCCTGGCTGACGCGATTGATCATGTAGACCGCCTGCGGGAAGCCGTGCTCCTGGGCCAGGCGCTCGGTCTCGGCGATGCCGTGCAGGCCGTCGCGGATGAAGTGCCCGTTGCCGATGAAGCCGGCGATGTCGTTGGCCGGGATGACCTTCTTGCGCAGGTCGGCGGCAATCTGCCTGCCGGCCTCGATCAACTCCCGATCGGTCTTCTCGCTCGTGATCAGCTCGAGCAGCCTCTGAACGGCCGGCGGATTGTAGAAGTGATACCCGATGATGCGCCCGCCCAGCTTGGCCTGCTCATCGAGCAGGCCGATCGGAATCGAGGAGGTGTTGGTGAAGAACCAGGTGTCGGCCGCGCACTGCTGATGGAGGGTGTTGTAGATCTTCACCTTGAGGTCGATGTTCTCGGCGATGGCCTCGAAGATCATCGAGCAATCCTTGAGAGCGCCCAGGTCGGTGGTGAAACGCACCTGACCGAGCGCGTCATTGACGAAGGCGTCGATGATCTCTCCGTTTTCCACCAGATCGGAGCGGTCCGCGTAGAGCCCGCGCAGGCCGACGGTCGCCTTTTCGGCCGCGCGCACCAGTTGCGCTCGCAGGTAGGCGTGCAACCCGTCAAGTCCCTCATCATTGACATCCATGAGGGTCAGCTTGAAGCGCTTCCCCTTCCCTTCCCCCAGCTTGAGTTCGGCCATGCGCTGGCTCAACAGCAACGCGATCCCGCTGCCCATCTTCCCAGCGGCACCGATGACCCCCACATTCTGGTACCTTGACACCAGATCCATGCTGCCTCCTCCACCTATGATTGGCTCGATTTCCATAGCGGGCACCAAGAAGGCGCAGAATAGCACAGCCGGCCGGAGGGCGAAACCCACGACCGCTCGCCCCGCCCTGATCGGCGCGCTCTCGGTCCGCGCGGCCGGCAGCCCCAAACGGGCGCGGGCCGCCCGGTGTCGCCGTCCGGCCGCGTAGAGGTCGCACCCCGGTCGCACCCCGGTCGCGCCCCCGGTCGCACCCCGGTCGCGCCCCGGTCGCGCCCCGGTCGCGCCCCAATCGCGCCCCAGTCGCGCCCCAGTCGCGCCCCAGCGGCCAATCGGCGCCGCCCGGGGGCCGTACCTGTAAATGACTGTATTGATGATTCTTACATAGTCTGTTGTCGCCAGGGGCTTCTTGTCAACCGTCTATGAAACGTGTTAGAATCTGGTTACGCTTTGAAGCACCCTGGGGACTCATTAGGGAAAGTGGTGCAGCCGTGTCAATCTTCCATTCATCACGCACCGTGCGGAATTCGCCTCTGAGGGCCAGCGCCCACGAACACTCGCGACCGGCGCCTCGGCGATCCTGGACCTGGCTCGGGCTCCTGGCACTCGCCGCCGGGCTCGGCGCCGTCCCGGCCGCCGAGGGCTTCGAGTTCTACGTCAACGCCGGCGGCCCCGAGCATGTGCTTCCCGACGGCCGCGTGTTCGTCGCCGACGGCCCGTACAGCTCCGGCCAAGGGTATGGCTGGAACCTCGACGGCGACTACTTCAGCTGGCACGCGATCGGCGGGTGTCTGGATGATCTGATCTACAAGCACTTCCATTCGAGCCCCGGCCGGTACCGGATCGATGTCCCCAATGGCAACTACGCCGTGACCCTGCACCTGTGCGAGGGCTGGGGACATTCGACCGACCTCCACAAGATGGATTGGACAATCGAGGGCCTGCTCGTGCTGGACGATCTGGACGTCTATGCCCAGGTCGAGCGGGACTACGCCCTGGATTACCGCTTCGCGGTCACGGTGAGCGACGGCCAGATTCTGCTGGATGACACCCCGCTGCCCCACACGCAGTTCTCCGCCATCTCGGTGGTCAGCCATGATCCGGATCTGACGGCGCCGGCCCCGCCGCTGCTCACCGAGGTCCTGAACGGGTTCGGCGAGATCATCCTCAACTGGGAAGACAATCAGGAACCGGATCTGGCCGGCTACCCCGTGTACCGGCGGCTCCTTCCGCACGGGAGCTTCGAACGCCTCAACAGCCACCCGCATGCAACCAACCTGGTCAGCCGCTACATCGATCGCGACGTCGTTCCCGGGAACGAATACGAATACCGGATCAGCGCCATCGACCTGTACGGCAACGAGTCCGCGCCGGCCGGTCCCTTCACGGGCCTGGCCCGCTCCTTTGTCGAGTCCCCTCTGCCGGTCTGCCGGATCGAGATCGATCCGGACAGCCTGTGGGTGCTGAATCAGAATGTGTATGCCGATGACTACTACGGCTGCACCGTCACGCTGGACGGGATCCTGTACGAGGCCGGGCTGCGCTACCGCGGCAACATGGTGCGCCCGTTGAGCAAGAAATCCTACAAGATCAAGTTGGCCGGCGACTTCCTGTTCGAGGGTCGTTCCAGGCTGAATCTGAACGCCGACATGTGCGACGCCTGCGGGATGCGCTCTGCGCTGTCGATGTGGCTGTTCGAGCGCTGCCGGGTACCCGCGCCCCGCACCTGGCTGCGGGCCCTGACCCTCAATGACGAGTACATGGGCTACTACTGCGATGTCGAACAGATCGACGAGCGCTTCCTGGCGGCCCATGACCTCGATGAAGACGCCACGATCTACAAGTGCCTGGACCGGCTCGTCGCCCTGGAGGACAGTCTCGACTACTATGAAAAATATGAGAAGAAGACCAATGAGGATGAGCCCTGGGACGACCTGATCGACTTCATCGAAACTCTCAACACCGTTTCCGATGAAGATTTTTACGGAACCTTCATCGCCTTCTTCGACTTCGACGAATGGCTGCGCTACTACGCTGTGCTCAACACCCTCAACGACGGCGACTCCTACAGCAAGAACTACTACCTGTACCACAGTCACGACGACAATCTGTGGAAGGTCATCCCGTGGGACAAGGATCTGACCTGGGGCGCCCGCACCCCATTCAACCCGGGCGTCTTCTGGATGCACCCGCTGGTGCAGAATGCCAATGCGTATGGGAACATGCTGGCCTACCGTGTGCTGTCACAACCTATGTTCAAGAATCTCTATGCCACGACCTTGTATGAGCATGTCACCGAGCTGGCTCCTCTGGGTGCGGTCTATGCAGCCATCAACGCCACTCACACAGAAGTGGAAGCCAACGGCGAGGTGGATGTCCGCAAGTGGTATTGGGAGGAGAACGAGCGCTTCCGCGATTGCGACGCTGAGATCCGGGCCTTCGCGGAAGGAAGATACGACTTCATTCTCGAGCGGGCCCACATCCTGGTCACGCCGCAGGAGCTCTACATCAACGAGTTCATGGCCGCCAACGAAACCGTGATCGCGGATGAAGCCGGCGAGTACGATGACTGGATCGAGATCTACAACCCCGGTCCCGATCCGATCCAGATGCGCGACTACTTTCTCACCGACGATTTGACCGATCCGCTGGCCTGGCAGTTTCCCGACACGACGCTGGCCGCCGGCGGGTTCCTGCTGGTCTGGGCCGACCGGGATCTCTCCCAGGGTCCCTTGCACGCGGACTTCAAGCTGAACCGGGACGGTGAGCTGATCGCCCTGCACAGGATCAAGGAGGGGGTGGTGGGCGATCCCGGCCCCACCGACATCGATCCGGTGGACTTGATCTTCTTCGGCGAGCAGGCAACCGACATCTCGCGCGGACGGATCTACAACGGGGACTATCGGTGGGCTTTCATCGGCGATCCGACCCCCGGCGCCAGCAACGGAAGCGATCAGGGCATCGGAGACGATCCGGCCGGATGGATCGGCGTCTCCGCTCCGGTGATTCAGGCGACCCCCAATCCCTTCCATGATCGGGTCAGCCTCAGGCTGCCGGAGGGATACCGGGGCCAGCGACTGGACCTCTATGACGTCACGGGCCGCCTCTGCCGCAGCCTTCCGGCCCCCGGCGGGGGAGGCCAGTGGCAGTGGGACGGGCGGCTCTCGGATGGACAACCGGCTCCTCCGGGTCTCTACTGGGCGCGGGCCCGGATGGCACCGGCCCAGCCGGATTCTCCGGTGCCGGCCCAGCCGGAATCGGAACGATCCGGCACGGTTCGGCTTCTGCTGCTACGCTGATGGAAGAGTGAGACGCGACCATGACGCACCGCCAGACGATCACAACCACCGGTGTTGCCGCCGTACTGGTCCTGGCCTTCATTGCCTCCACCTGGATCCGGCTCGAGATCCGCTTCAGCCATCCCTGCCGGCTGTTCGCCCATTCGGAGTGGACCTTGCTGGAGAGCGACACCGATACCTTCGAAGGGCGTCTCCTGGACCGCGCCGCGGGCAATCGCCACCTGATCGATCGCTACCAATTCGCTCGTGGAGACCGGGTGAGGTTCCAGATGGCCTCGAATGTGATCTCCGGGGCGTTCGTCGAGGCCGGCGAGGAAGTGGCCCGCTTCGACTCCTTCGACTGCACCCGCGCCCTGGCGGAGCTGCAGCCGCGGCTGGAAGAGGCGGAGGCCGACCTGCTGGCGGCGCTGACCGGAGAGCGCGAAGAGCTGATCGCACTGGCGCGCAGTGAGCTGGCGGCCGCCGAGGCCGCCCACGCGCGCAGCCGGGCCGAGTATGAGCGTACTCAGCACATGCACACCCGGCAGCTGGTATCCGATGGAGCCTGGGAACTGATGGAGGCGTCCCACCGTCAGACCGCCGCCGAGGCCGAGGCCGCCCGCCACCGCGTTCGGGCCGCGGAAGCCGGGGAAAAAGAAGCCATCGTCGCGGCCTGCCAGGCCCGCTGCCGTTTGATCCGGCAGCAGATCGACGATGCGACCGACCGGCTGGCCGGCAATCGGGTGCGCTGCCCGATCCGCGGACAGGTGGTTACCCTGCAGAGGGATTCGGTGCTGGTCCGGGTGGCGGCGGTCGACACGCTCTACGCCATCGCCCCGATCTCGATCTCGCGCCGGGAACTGCTTTCGCCCGGCCGTCCGGCGCGAATCCATGCCCCCACCCTGTCGGACAGCCCGCTGGTCGGACGCGTCGCCCATATCGACAGACTGGCCGACACGATCCAGGGAATGACGCTGATCTGGGTCACGGTGGCGGTACCGAACCCCGAGCGGCACAGCCTGGCCGGCCTGAAGGGAACCGTGGAGTTCCGCGGAGAGAAGGTCACGCTGCTGGCCTGGTTGCGAGACCGCTTCGAGCACACGATGGACCACTCGCTGGGGTAGGCGGCGGGACGGAGCAGGACCAGGAGCAGGACCAGGAGCAGGAGCAGGACCAGGAGAAGGACCAGGACAGGCACGATGGAACGGCTTGGCCGCCCCGGTCGCGGCCAGGGATCCAGAGCACGGCAGCAGAAGAAAGGACGCGAGGTCGGAATCATGGTCGCGGGCCGCTTCGGACGATATGAGCTCAAGTACTTCGTCTCGCCCCGGGAGATCGACCGGGTGCGGGTCATGATCACGCCCTTCATGGAGCCCGATCCCTACACCCGAAACTGCCCCAATGGGCACTACACGGTTCGCAGCATCTATCTGGACACGTCCGCCCTGCGCTTCTACTACGAGAAGGAAGCCGGCACGGCCATCCGCAAGAAGCTTCGCATTCGAACCTACAACCGCTACTGCCGGGATGCGGTGGCCTTCTTCGAGATCAAGCGCAAGTATGGGGTCACCATTTTCAAGGAACGGGTCGGCATGAGCTTCGAACAGGCCGCCCGCCTGCTGTCGATCCATCCGGGCCGACGCCTGGATCCCGAGCCGCTACGCGGCCTGACGCTGTCGAACGCAGCCCGGGCCACGCTGGAGCGCTTCTGCTTCCTGGAAGCGTCGCTGCAGCTTCGTCCGACGGTGCTGATCGTCTACGAGCGGGAAGCCTGGATCGGGCGCGACCAGCGGCGCGCGCGGGTCACCTTCGACCTGCAGGTGCGCAGCGCGTACCGGCCGACCTACGACGACTTCTTCCTCGAGCAGGGCTTGCGCCGCCTGACCAACCGGAAGCAGATCCTGGAGATCAAGTTCGACGGGGCCATGCCGCCCTGGATGCGGCCGGTAACGTCCTATCTGGGGCGCAGCAACGGACCGATCTCGAAATACTGCCATGGAATCGACTTGTGGGATCCGGCGGACGCGTCGATCTCGACGCTGGCCGTCCACTCTTGATAGAATGATGGGAAGGGAAAGACGCAGGGTACGACATGCTGCATGATCTGGTAAATACGGGCCAACGGTTCCTGTTGATGGATATCCTCCTCAACGTGGCCATTGCATTCGTGCTGGGGGCGGCCGTCGCCATCTCCTACCGACGCACCCACCGCAGCTTCAACTACTCGGTCTCCTTCGTGAACACATTGGTCTTGCTGCCCATGATCACCTCGATCGTCATGATGGTCATCGGTAACAACCTAGCCCGCGCCTTCGGACTGGTGGGTGCCATGTCGATCATCCGATTCCGTACGGTCATCAAGGACACGCGCGATATCGCCTTCGTGTTCCTGGCCCTCGCCGCCGGCATGGCCGCGGGGACCGGGTACCATGTGATCGCTCTGGCCGGGACCACGGCCGTTCTGGTTTCCATCATCATCCTCTACATGGGCAACTTCGGCTCCCTGCGGAGCCAGGATCTGCTCCTGCGCTTCTCCATCCTTCCGGACGAGCGCGGATCGATGTTGCACGAGCGCGTGTTCAAGGAGTTCCTGAAGAAGAACACCCTCTTGAACATCAATACGCGGCAGAACGGGGAGATCCTCGAGCTCTCCTTCTTCATCCGCTTGAAGGCCCCCGAACAGAGCCGTGAATTCGTTCGCCGCCTGGCGGCCGTGGAAGGCATCGAGGGCGTCTCGTTGATCGCGATGGAAGAGACCGCCGAAGCCTAGATCGCGTGGCAAGGCGCACGCGGATGAAGCTGGCCTCCCGGTCGCCCCCCGGCTACAATACCGACCTGTCGTCGACGTCCACTCAACCATGGAGTTTCGCCATGACCGCCTATGAGAAGATCAAGCTGTTTCTGCTCGGAGCCCTGGTCGCACTGCTGGCTGTCCAGGCCCTCAACCTCGGCGCCGCCCAGGCGGGATCCGAGGAGAATGGCCGCTATCAGGTCGGGGTCTCCGAGAAGTACGCCTGGGTTCTGGATACCGCCACCGGGGACACCTACGTACTGGGCATGATCCGAGACTCCAACCGGCTGTCCCAGCGCAGCCATGGAAATCCGTTCACGAAGAGCAATGTCATCGAGTAGACCGCCGCGCGGACGATCCGTCCGGTCGCGTCAGGAGGACGGCGCCCATGCGCGTGCTCATCATCCTGCATGCCCCGCCCTATGATTCCGAGTACGCCTATGAGGCCCTGCGTCTGGCCGGCGCCCTCCTTCAGGTGGAAAAGGATCTGGAGCTTACCGTCTATCTGACCGCCGCGGGGGTGTTGTGCGCCAAACGCGGGCAGGCCACGCCGCAGGGCTTCTACAACATCGAGCGGATGCTGACGCCGATCTTGCGCAACGGCATGGTCATGGCCTGCCGAACCTGCCTGGAGGTCCGGGGCATCACGAAGGATGAGCTCATCGAAGGGGTGATCGAAGCCCGGCTCGGCGACCTGGCCCAGTTGACGCTGGAATCCGACCAGGTTCTCACCTACTGAGGCACTGCCCGCTTGATCCAACAGGATCGCTCGCCGCCTGCGATGAGCGGCGACCGCGGACGATGGCGTCGATCTCGGCGGTGGCGGGCGGCCTGTGGCGCGGTTTGTCGCCGGCGGCCGGTTGCAGGCGCTGGCGCTGACACTGGCGCCGAAAAGTGATCGCGTGCTATGATTTGCAATGCTAGATTCTCCAGGTTCCTTGCGGACCCGTGCGGGGCGCCGTTGTGGAACGTTCACGGTTGAACATCTCGTGTGAATCACAAGGAAGAGGAATCCTCGGACAATGGGCAAGATCATCTACCTCGACAATGCCGCCACCAGCTTCCCGAAGCCGGAGATCGTCCATCAGACGGCGCGCGATTTCTACAGCACCTACGGCGTCAATCCCGGACGGACCGGCTGTGACCTGGCGCTCAAGGCCGAGGAGATGATCCACGAAACCCGCAGGAACCTGTCCGCCTTCTTCAATCCCAGCCTCACGGCCGCCGGCCAGAGCAAGGACCCGAACCGGCTCATCTTCACTCTCAATGCGACCATGGGAATGAACCTGGTGATCCACGGCACCGTAGCGCCCGGGGATCACATCGTCACCACCATGGTCGAGCACAATTCCGTGATCCGGCCTGTCAATCACAGGGTCCAGGACGGCGCCGAGGCGACCTTCGTCACACCGGACGCCGAAGGCTATGTCGACCCGGCCGAGATCCGCAAGGCAATCCGCAGCAACAGCAGGCTGGTGATCGTCAACCATGGTTCCAACGTGACCGGTGTGGTGCAGGATCTGGAGGCCATCGGCGCGGTCTGCCGGGAGGCCGGCGTCCCCCTGGCCGTGGATGCGGCGCAGACCGCCGGGGTTCTGCCGATCGACATGGCCGCCTGGGGGATCAGCTTTCTGGTCTTCACGGGGCACAAATGCCTCTTCGCCCCCACCGGGACCGGGGGCGTCTGCGTGGCCGATGATGCCCAGATCCGCGGAACGATCTACGGTGGCACAGGCGTGCGCAGCGCCATTCTCACCCAGCCGCAGGAGTTTCCCTACCGGCTGGAGGCCGGCACGCCGAACCTGGCCGGGATCGCCGGCCTGTCGGCGGGACTCCAGTGGATCGAGGAACAGGGTATGGCGAATCTCTACCGCCACGAGATGGATCTGATGGCGCTGCTCCTGGCCGGCTTCTCCCAGATCCCGGGTGTCGCGATCCATGGCCCGCGATCGATCAAGAACCGTGTGGCCACCTGCTCGATCGCGGTCGCCAACTACGATCCGTCCGATGTCGGCACGATCCTGGATGTCGAATACAACATCCAGACCCGCACCGGCCTGCACTGCGCGCCGCTGATTCACGAACACATGGGCACCGTGCCGCGCGGTTCGGTGCGCTTCTCGATCGGCCCCTTCAACACCCGGGAAGACATCGAAACCGCCATCGGCGCCATTGGCGAAATCGCGGCCGACCGGCCGGGCGCCGGCGCTCCAACGCGGCTGGTAGAGGCGCGGACCGAAGCCGGAAGGGCCTGAGCGGCCTGAGGAACCCGTGAAGCCTGAGAAGCTGGAGAAGCCTGAGAAAGCCCGAGGATCCCGTGAAGCTGGAGAAGCCTGACGCGAGCATCGCTGGCGCGCAAGCCCGGCAGCGCCCGGCTCAGTCGGTCACCAGCGCATTGTAGACGAGTTCGACCACGGCCTGGATCTCCACACCCAGGCCGTACTTCTTCGACAGTTCGATCAGTTGATCCGCGCAGTTGTGGCAAGGGGTCGCCACGATCTTGGCCCCGGTGGCCCGGATCTGATCCGCCTTGACCCCGCCGGAGGCCACGCGCCGCTCCCCGTATTCGCTCATCGACAGCATCCCGCCACCGCCACCGCAGCAGAAATTGTCGGCCCGATTGGGCTGCATCTCCGCGAAATCGGATACGACCCGGCTCAGGATGCGGCGCTGGGGCTCGCTCACCCCACCCCAGCGAACGAGATTGCAGGGATCGTGCAGGGTGACCCGATCGGCATTCTTGCCGGGATCCACCTTGATCCGGCCCGCGCTCAGATAGTCCTCCAGCAGCTCGAGGATGCTGCGCATCGGCAACCCGTAGGCCTTGCCCATCCAGTTGGCGCCTTCCCATCGGAAGGAGCGGAATCCATGTCCACACTCGGAGAGGATGATCTCCTCGACCCCGAGGGCCGCGGCTTCCTCCATCACCCGCCGGGTCAGTTCGGCCGCGGACGTGTCATCGCCGGAGTAGAATCCGTAGTTGGTGACGTCATAGAAGCGGCTCGACATCGTCCAGCTCTCCCCGGCCGCATGGAACACGCCGGCCGCCGCCAAGAGCGAGAGGGGAAAAAACTTCACCTCGCGGGGATTGATGAGATAGAGCACCCGCTTGCCCGGCTCATCGACATGGACCTTGGCCGCCTGATCCCCCATCTCCATCTGCAGGTCTTCGCTCAGCCACTCGGCGGTGGAGATCAGCTCCTCGCGCGTGATGGCCATCTGGTTGCCGGTCTCGATCTGATTGTCGACCGTGCGCTGCAATCCCTCGGGAACCCGGCGCGCCGCGGCCACCATGTGGCGTCCGGTGCGAATCACGGCCGCGACATCGAGGCCGATCGAGCAATGCAGGCCGCAGCGGCCGCAGCCCGTGCAGCGCCCGTAGACCGCCTCGGTCAGTTCCTCGAGCGCCCGCGGGGACAGGTCGCGGGCTCCGACCAGGAAGGGCAGCCGCCGCCCCAGCAGGGTGTGATAGCGCCGGTAGTGGCGAATCACCTTCTCGGCCTTGGCGGGGGGCATGTTCTCCGCAACAGGCTCGGCCTGATAGATGTGGCAAGTTTCGCTGCACAGGCCGCATTTCACACAGGCGTTGAGGTGATAGGCGCCCCACCCGCGCATCGCGCGGGCCAGCGCCGCCCGGGCCTCCTCAACCGCCTGGTCGTCACCGCGGCCGGCGTCGGTGACATCCTCCGGGAGAGGCGGCAGGCTGCCGGTTGGTTGCTCAGATGACATGCCGTGGCTCCCCCTTCACCGGCGGCGGATAGACGCCGCGGTGTCCGAGACGCGCCCCGAGATCGCCCCGGGCCAGGAAGAAGAAGACCGCGTGGCGCAGCTTGCCCAGGGGCAGGTAGATGAGCAGCAGCGCGGCGCACAGGAGCAAGGCGCCCTGCTGCGCCGCCAGCGGCGGAATCGACGCCATGGCCAGGAAGCCGCCGGTCGCCAGGCTGGCCAGATAGTCATCCGGCGCGCTGAGAGCGCGCAGCGCCGGCGAGAGCAGGCGCCGCAATAGGAGGATCATGCTCGCCAGCAGGGCAAGCCACAACAGCGGCCGAGCGTAGTAGAGCAGGTCCGCGCCGGCCCGCGGCCACAACATCAACAGCAGCACGGCCAGCAGCCCGAGGACGACCCCCATGTGCATGATCATCCCGACCGCGAACTCACGGGGGTGATTGCGCACGCTTTCCTTGTGGGCCGGAAGCATGGCACCTGTGAAACTGTACAGAACGGCGCGAATGGGATGGCCCGCGCGGCGGCTGAAGTCGGGACGTCCGCCCCCCCAGGCCATGACGACCTGAACCGTCAACGCCACGACCGCCCACAACCCGGCCAGAAGCAGCAGTATCTTGGCCAAGAACAGCGCCGGCCTCCTTTGCTGGAACGCGCGTCCCGCGGGCGGGCAGCGGCCTATACACACCCGTCCGGTTTGGGAAGCCCGGCCACCCGGCAGGCCCCGCGGGCGGGTCCGGACGTGAAGAGCTTGTAGATGTCGCGCACGCCTACGCCGACTTCCTTGCACATCATTCGAACCGGAGGAGCCAGATCGTGCTCCTGCCAGTACTCGCGAATGAAGGTGACAATCGCCCAGTGGTTCTCGGTCATCGCCTCGATGCCCTCTTCCCGGCCGATGGCGGCGGCGACCTCCTGATCCCATAGACTCGGGTCGCGCATGAAGCCATCCTGGTCGAAGTCGATGGTCTTGCCGGCAACATCCATCCTGACACTCCTCCACCCATGCATCCATTCCATGAGGCGGCGCCCCGGGGCGGCAACCTCGCTGGCCTGCATTTGTATCATGATCCGGGCCTCACCGCCAGACAGCCATTTGCGCGCGCGCCGGAACCGGCCGGGGCGGAGCCGGTAGGAGGCGGCGTGACAACCACGAGGGGGACGGACAGATGCCTGAATTGCCGGAGGTCGAAACCATCCGCCGCGCTCTGCGCGACGGCGGACGCGCGGGTCCCTCCGTCCTGGACCGCACCGTCGTCGCAGGACGGTGTCTCTGGCATGGGAGCCTGGCGTTTCCGGATGCCCGCCGGTTCTGGCAGCGCCTGCGCGGCCGGCGCATCATGGCACTCCGGCGGCGGGGCAAGTTTCTCCTGATCGAGCTGGAAGGTCCGCGCACACTGGCGGTCCACTTGCGCATGAGCGGCGATCTGACCGCCGAACCGGACCGGGGTCCCCTGCCGCGCTTCACCCGCTTCTGGGCCCGGCTCTCCGGGGATGTCCGCCTCGTCTTCAGCGATCCGCGCAAGTTCGGCAGACTCTGGCTCCTGGACGATCCGGCCGAGCTGCTGGGCAGCCTGGGTCCTGAGCCGCTGGAGCGCGCCCTCACCAAGACGGCCTTCGCCGGCCGCCTGCTCACCCGGCGGCGGCAACTGAAGCCCCTGCTTCTCGACCAGAGCTTCCTGGCCGGCCTGGGCAACATCTACACCGACGAGGCCCTTCACACCGCCCGCCTGCACCCCCTCAGGGAGGCCGCTTCCCTGACGCCCGAGCAGTCCGACCGGCTGTGGGGCGCCCTGCGGCGCGTCCTGCGCGCGGGGATCCGCCGCCACGGATCCAGTATCGATTGGATCTACCGGGGCGGCGACTACCAGACCCGGCTGCGGGTGTACGGGCGCACCGGCCTGCCCTGTCCGGTGTGCCGCGCGGCGGTGGAACGTCTCGTGGTCGGCCAGCGCGGCACCCACATCTGCCCGGTGTGTCAACCGCCGCCCGGCGGCCAGGTCCGCGGAGCCCGCCTCGCGCCGCCCCCCCTGCCCAATCGTTGCACCTAGCCGCCGGTCGGGTTAGATTCCCGCCGGTACGCGTTCCCATGGACTTGGGTGTGAAGGGGCGAGGATGTCGTGAACGAGAGGAAGAGTCCTGAGACGATCGGCCCCTATGAGGTCACCGGAATCATCGCCGAGGGCGGCATGGCGACCGTTTACCGTGGCATCCAGCGATCGCTGGACCGCCCGGTCGCCATCAAGGTCCTGCATCTCGACCTGGCCTCGGACAGCGATCTGATCGCCCGCTTCGAGCGCGAATCCACCACCGTCGCGAAGCTGAGCCATCCGAACATCATCCAGGTCATCGACCGGGGCGAGGCCGACGGGCACTACTACATCGTGATGGAGTTCGTCCACGGTCATGGTGTGGATGACCTGATTCGGGCGGGCCGCATTCCGATCTACCAGGCCGTCAGCATCGCCATCCAGGTCGCGCGCGCCATGCAGCACGCCCACGACCGGGGGATCATCCACCGTGACATCAAGCCCGCCAATGTGCTGGTGGCCGCCGAGACCGGAACGGTCAAGGTCACCGACTTCGGCATCGCCCACCTCGCCGAGCAGCATGTCAGCAACCATACGCTCACGCAGGCTCAGGTCTCGATGGGAACGGTCGAGTACATGTCGCCCGAACAACGCCGGGATGCGCGCGCCGTGGATGCTCGTTCCGACATCTTCTCCTTCGGCGTGCTGCTCTATGAGATGCTGGCCGGGCACCCCCCGGTGGGTCGCTTCCGCGACCTCCACGAGATTCGCGACGACGCGCCCCCGCTTCTGAGCAAGATCGTCGTGCGCTGCCTGCAGGAGGATCGAGCCGAACGCTACGCTTCCTTCATGGAACTGCTCGGCGATCTCCAGAAGCTCTCCGACAAGGAGATGGTCTATCGCGAGGCCCTGGCCAAGGCGGCCCATTCGGTCATGAAGGTGCCGCGCAAGGCCAAGACCGCCATCAGCCGGCGAACGACGCGGCTGTTCGGCCTGCGACGTCCCACGGCGCGTCTCCTCGCGCTGGGGGCGAGCGCCGTCCTTCTCGGCGTGATCCTGCTCCTGGCGTTGCGGCCGTCCCCCCCGGGCGGCCGCACCACCGCCGCCCCCTTGAGCCCCGCGGTCGCACGGGACGCTTCGCCGGACGACGCCATGGCCGGCGACGCCATGGCCGGCGGCACCGCGTGGGGTGGCGCCACGGCCGGCGATGCCGCGGCGGGCGGCGCCACCCCAGGCGCCACGGGCGAGGTCACGGCGGAGACGCTCTATCAGGAAGCCCGCCGGCTGGAAGAAGAGGTCGCCCCCCCGCGCGGCCGAGAACAGGCGCACTGGCTTCACACAGCGTCCCTCTACCGCGCGCTGCTCGACGAATGGCCGGACAGCCCGCGGCGCGAGGACGCCTGGTGGCGCCTGTCCCAGCTCTTTGTGCACAAGGGCGCGATACGGGATTTCCGGAAAGCGGTCGCGATCCTCGAGCAGATGGCGGTCGAGTTTCCGAAGTCGAGGCACGAACCGCTCTTCGCGGCGGCCGAGATCGCCCGGGTCGACCTCGCTGACCGCACGCTGGCCAGACGCCTCTACCAGGCATTCATTCAAGCCCAGCCGGAATCTCCGGGGGTGCGCGACGCGCGCTGGCGCCTGGAGCGCCTCTAGGCAACGACCGCGCCCGACATCGGCGCCGCGAAAGGATGCAGGAGCAAGATGGATACGCAGTTCATCGGAGTCATGCTGTTGTCGTTCGCGATCGCCGGAGCGTGCCTGGCCGGCGCCTGGATCCTGGCCCATTTCCTGGGCAGGCATCACTGGTTCGCGGTCTGGGTGAAGCGGCCCTTTCAGTTTCTCGCACTGGCCCTCTCTCTCTGGATCTTCTTCCACGCCGCGCATCTCGACGGCCTGAAGGACTACGCGGTCGCTCTCATCGTGGCCACCTTGATCGGCGGCTTCATCCACGTCATCGCATCCTTTGTATTCACCGTCTTCTTCAGCCGGCGGCGGGCCATCGACCTGCCGCCGCTGCTGCGCAACGTCCTCGTCTTCGGTGTCTATGTGATCGTCCTGGTGATCGCACTCAAGGTCGCCGTTCCGGACTTCTCGCTATCCCCGCTGCTGGTCGCCTCGGGCGTGCTCTCGCTGGTCGTCGGTCTGGCCTTCCAGGATGTGCTATCGAATCTGATCGCCGGCGTCACGCTCAGCGTCGAGAAGCCCTTGCGACGCGACGACTGGGTGGAGATCGACGGCCAAGAGGGCAAGGTCGTCGACATCACCTGGCGCACGACCAAGATCCTCACCCGGAAGAATGACTACATCATCTTCCCGAACCGGATCGTGGCCGAACGCGCCCTGCGCAACACCAACTACCCCTCGCGCGCACACCTTCAACTGATCGAGATCGGCCTGCCCTATTCGACCCTGCCGACCATCGCCGAGCAGCTCCTGTTGGAGGCGGCCGAGCGCGTCTCCGGCGTCCTGCGCCGGCCCAAGCCGGCGGTCCGGATGCGCAAGTACGATGAATACTCGATTCTCTACTGGCTGGCTGTGTGGATCGAGGATTACGAACGTATCTGGGGAATCACCAGTGACATCCACCGCGAGATCTTCTACAGCCTGCAGCGCCATGGCGTCTCGGTGCCGTTCCCCACGCGGCTTACGCGGCACATCACGGAGCAGGCCCCTCCCGACATCTGGAAGGAGCCCTATCGCCATCGCCTGCACGTCATCCGCGGCATGCGCAAGGGCGACTTCTTCCCCCTCATGCCGGAACTGGCCACCATCGGCCGAGGGGACGAGTGTCGGATCGATCTGCGCGATCCGACCGCCTCGAAGACCCACGCCCGCATCCAGCATGATCCGGAGAGCGGAACCTTCTTCCTCGAGGATTCCGGCAGCCGTCACGGCACGTTCTTGAACGGGCGGCCGATCGAGCGGGCCGCCCTACGTTCCGGTGACGAGATCCGGATGGGCGAGTCGGTGCTGCGCTTCGAAGAAATCGTGTTGAGCTGAGCGGTCCCGATCCGCCCGGGCTGTCGGGGTGGCCGCGGCCGTTGTTCCCAAGAGATTCGAATGCCCACACTGCGCTTCCGATGGCGCCTGGCGCTGGAGCGGCGGTCACGACCGGCCAGTCCGCTAGCGAAGCAGCGTCACCTTTCCACGGACAGGCCGCCCGTCCACGTCGAGGAGGTAGTGATAGCATCCCGAGGCCACGGCCTGATCCTGCTGGTTCACACCGCGCCAGGAGATCGCGTGGCGGCCGGCGGAGAACACCTCTCCACCAGCCAATCGCCGTACCAGCCGCCCGCCCATATCGAAGAGCGCGAGGTTCACCCGGGACGGCCGGGAGCACTCGAAGAAGATCGTGGTGACGGGGTTGAACGGATTCGGATACACGATGACCGGCAGCGCCGCGCTCTCGGTTACCCCGGACACGCTTCCGCCGTTCTCGTGCAACCCTACGTCGACCACGTCCGGATTCCCCTGGCCCGTGTCAGGCACCTCCGGGTTGTCACTGCAGCGGTCGTTGCCGTAGAAATCCAGGCTCAAGGGCTCGGACACGTCGCCGTCGCCGTCCAGATCCGCAATGTCCGGCGGCAGCGCGTAGCTGTTGCCGGCGTCGATGCACGGCGAGGCCGCCTGGATGTGGAAGTCTCCCGCCGCCGGATCGACCCATAGGGGATCCGCGTAAATGTTGTGCCAGTACGGGTTTTCATAGCCCGGTTGCGTGAGGCAGCTGTATGTGACCTCGGGAACCGATGACCCCGCCGCGTAGATGACGTCCGACCCTACCAGGATGCAGTTGGTGATGACGGCATCGGAGAATTGGTAGCAGTAGATGCCGTTGCCCACGCAACCGGAGCTGTTGTCATACAGGACGCAGTTCACCAAGAATGGCTCGGCGGCGTTGTTGTACATGACGCCGCCGTGGGCGTTGCCGGCCAGGCCGGCGTTGCCTGTGAACAGACACTGTGCGAACAACGGGTGGCTTCCGCTTCGGTTGCAGACCGCTCCGCCATACAGCCCGGCCGCATTGCTCTCAAAACGGCAACTGATGAACGCGGGCGTACCGCTGGAACCCTCATTGAACAGGGCCCCGCCGTCGAAGTTGGCTTCATTGGCAAGAAACAGGCATCTCACAAACAAGGGCTCGCAACCGTTGGCGTTGTACACAGCTCCGCCGTAGCCAACTCCGCTGCCCTCGAATCCGGCGCGATTACCCTCGAAGACGCAGTCGTAGAACCTGGGGTGAGCTGCGTAGAGGTTGGCTATCGCTCCGCCGTATCGCTTGGCCTCGTTGTCTTCGAAGCGGCAGTTGATCACAATGGGCGAGGAGGAGTAGTTGGCCATGGCGGCGCCATCGGCAATGGAACTGCTGTCGGTGCGATTGTTCCGGAACAGGCAGTTGGCGATGGTGGGCGACGCATCGCGGTTGAACATGCCGCCGGCGCGCCGGCTGTCCCCGATCAGGCCGTTGGCATTGCCATCCTGCACGACGAACCCGTCCAGCACCGCCGTGGAATCCAGATCGGAGCCGGCCGGATGATAGAAGACGTGGTAGCAGTTGTCCTCCGGATCACCGACCACGCCGATGTCTCCAGACAGGATGGTCGGGTTTGCCTGGGGATCCCGCTGTTCGAGTTCGATCTCCACGCCCGCGAACCCACCGTACAGCGCTATGCCGTTCCTGAGCTGGAAGGTGCGGTAACGGTCTCCCGTCCCCCCGGCCTCAAGCGTCGGATGGTACAGGCCGGCGGCGACCCAAACCTGATCTCCGGATCCGGAGGCCGCATCCAATCCATCCTGGACCGCGTTGAAAGCGTCTGCCCAGCTCGTTCCGTCGCCCGCTCCGGTGGCGGCGGCGTCCACATGCCAGACCGCCGCGAAGGCGCAATTGCCGCAGGTCAGTCCGAGGATCAGGGTGGCAAAAACGAGAAACCGACGCGAGGCGGGATCGAGAACCGGCATGATGGCTTACTCCCCTGATGACGCGATCCGGGTGTCGTGACCCGCAGAGTGCAACGGGATCGTGATCGCCTTCCTCCACGGGCACCTGTGCGATACTGCAGAACTCATGGTACCATATTCGTGTGCGGCCGCTGCAATGATTCCTGCATCTTGCGGCCCCTCTACTCCTTCCATCCTGGCGGCGGAGTGCAGGATTCGGCTCCGATGATCCACACGACCTCCCTGTCCATCACCCGCGCGAAGCGGTCCTGTCGCGTCACGAGCCGGGACCACTCGGCCTGCGTGTAGACCAGGATCTCGGCGGGTACCGGCAGGGTGTTCAAATCCCAGTCCAGGGGCCGCTGCGCGAACGGCCGCGCGGCACGCGTGACCACTGCCACCAGATCGAGATCGCTACCGACGCCCCAGGTTCCAGTGGCGTACGATCCGAAGTAGCCCAGCCGCTGCAGCTCGGGCCGCGCGCGGCTCTCTGTGTCGGCCCACCGCCGGGCCGCCCGGTCCACGGCATCGCGATCAGGCCATCTGAGCACGGACGAACGCAATGATCGTACTGGCATGTTCGATGGCCTCCTGGCTCTGAATGGGCCCATAGTGCTCGAAAGGCGCCCCTTCCGGATGGCCGTTCGGGTAGCGGCTGGAAACGTAAAAGTTGTCCAGCACCTTGGCGCGATCAACGAGATCGGCGGGAGTGCGGACCGGAAGCTCTCGCAGCAGCCGCGCCACAACGTGGCCCCAGGCCTCCTGCCCCAAATGCAGGTGCAGCGCCTTGACGGCCTTCTCGGCCGCCTGCTGGGCTGCGAAGCAGGCCCACTCGTGGCGCTCTTGATCCCGGGAGGCTTGAGCCTGCTCCAGGTCACGCTCGCCCTGCGCCAGCCAATCCCTCGACCGATCGGTCATATGGCTCTCCCGTGATGAATGGTCTCATTGACTCTCGTAACCAACGACGTTGTCGCGACTCGCGCCCCATGCGCCGGCGAAGATGTCACCGGTATTGTATGGGCCTGCCACGTGGCAGGCAATCCGGGAAGCACCTCTACTGCGCGGAAGGCCGGCGCTCCGGCGACTTGGTCAAAGCGGTGGTGGATATCGAGAAGGCGATCATGATCGTGGACGCGGAGCTGCATGCGGACCAGGAAGCAGAGCTGTTGGCCTCGGGATCCCGGCAGGAGGATCTCTGGGGTATCAATCTGTACCCCAGTCTTGGAGACGATGCGTGGATCGAGTTTGATTCCATGAACAACTTGCGCCCATCGTTCGGCAATTCCTCGCGGGGCGTCGATGATCCGGCGACTCGCCAACGGATTCGAACCCTCCTCTCTCGCCTGGTCCAGCGATGAAGCATCCTGGATTGGCGGCCGGGCGCTGGTGGGAGCTGTCCGCTTGCGAGCAGATGGGCAACATCGGCAGTGAGGTGAGCTGATCCCTCAACTGGCGTGAGCGGGATCCCGCCATCTCTCGTCGAGCGCTGGAACGGGCGATTGAGCTCTTCGGCCTCACGTTGGCGGATCCACGGCATCTGTGCTCACGAGCCCGCCTCCGCGAGATCGCGCGCGCGCGAGGTGTATCTCGACTACATGATCGGGCCGAACGCCTACGCCTCCACCGACGCCTCTTTGCGCCGGTACTTTGACATCTTCGCCATCGGCGCCGCCCGGGCGCGAGCCTCCAAGTGATCGGCCAGCCTCAATCGATTGGATGAAAGTCGGGCAGCGACCCCGACCGCCCGAAGCTGCCAAGCTCCTGCCAGACGCGCCCGCACACGAATCTCCCGCGGTGCCCCCCCCCGATCAACCCTCCCCACGATGGGCCGCCACCTCGTGCGCCGTCCCGCACCGCGGGCAGGTCACGGCCCGCTCGGGAAAGTCGGGCGGCACCTTCAGGGTCGCGCCGCACTCGCAGGGAATGAACGCGTAGCCGTGCACGCGCCACATCGCGTTGGAGGAGGCGCGCACGCGCGCCTGGTGATCGTCGGCCAGCGCGGGCATCGCGGCCGCCGCGCCAACCGGGGCGACCGGCGGCACCGCGACCGGGACGTCGGCGGCGGATGCGATCTCGCCCGAGGGGATGACGCCGACCGGGCGGCCGGTGACCTGCCGGAAAGCCTCGTTGTAGCGCGCGAAGCCGGCGTTTCCGGCCATCAATCGCAGGATCCGGATCCGCTCGCTGGTCGCCGGGTGCGTGGAGGTCAGGTCCGAGAGGCCCATCTTCGAGACCTTGAGTGGGTTGATGATGTAGAGCGGGGCGGTAGCGGAGTTGGCGGTGCGCAGACGCAGCGAGGTTCGCGAGATCTTCTCCAGCGCGGAGGCCAGTCCCTCCGGGTAGCGGGTGAAGACGGCGGAACTCGCATCCGCCAGGTACTCGCGCTTGCGCGAGGCGGCGAAGTAGAGGAGCTGCGCCACGATGGGTGCGAGGATCATCAGCACGATGGCCACGATCGCGAGGATCGCACCGGCCTGATCGCCGCCGCCCCGGGACGAGGTTCGCCGGCGGCCGCCGCCCCCGAACCAGAGCATCCTTCGGCCAAGCTCGGCCAGGATCACCACCCCACCGACCATGACCACGAGCCGGGTCATGAAGAGCACGTCGCGGTTCTTGATATGCCCCAGCTCGTGCGCGATCACGCCCTGCAGCTCGTTGCGATCGAGCGTCTCGAGCAGCCCCGTGGTCACGGCGACGGCGGCGTTCCTGGGATCCCGCCCGGTGGCGAAGGCGTTGGGCGCGGGATCATCGATGATATAGACGGCCGGCATGGGCGTGATGCCCGAGGCCACGCTCATCTCCTCGACCACGTTGTAGAGCACCGGGTGGTGCTGCTTCTCGATGCGATGGGCCCCCGCCATCGAGAGCAGGACCGAATCACCGCTCGACCGCGCGACGAGCGCCAGGATCGCCCAGAGCACCAGCGCCAACGCCAATCCGCCGAACGAGCTTCCGTCCAGGAAGAGCAGGCCGAACGCGTAGCCGACCGCGGCCAGGAGGAGGCCCATGCTGATCACCATGATCACCGAGCGGCGCTGATTGGCGCGGATCATCTCCCACATGGCCGGCGTCCTCGTGCTCTAGGAAAACGACACCTTGGGGACCTCGCGCTCGGCCTGGCCGGCGACCTCGAAGAAGGCTCCGGGCTGGAAGTTGAACATGCCGGCCACGATGTTCGATGGGAACATCTCGATCTTGTTATTGAGGCGCATGACGGCGTCGTTGTAGTACTGCCGGGCGAAGCCGATCTTGTTCTCCGTCGAGGTCAGCTCTTCCTGCAGCGACAGGAAGTTCTGGTTGGCCTTGAGATCGGGGTAGTTCTCGGCCACGGCGAAGAGGGAGCGCAGAGTCTGCGAGAGCATGTTCTCCGCCTTGGCGCGCTGGAGCACGTCGTCGGTCACATGGATGGCCTGCTGGCGCGCCTGCGTGACCGACTCGAGCGTCGTCTTCTCATGCGCCGCATAGCCCTTGACCGTCTCCAGCAGGTTCGGGATCAGGTCGTGGCGCCGCTTGAGTTGAACATCGATCTGGCTCCAGGCGTTCTTCATGTCGTTGCGCAGACGCACCAGGCCATTGTACAGGCCCACCAGCCATCCGATGATGACGATGAAGGCAATCAGCAGAGCGAGCGCGAAGATCATCACACCTCCCTGGTTCGAGGATCACGGGCCCGAGGCCCCTTCCCCCACGACGCAAACGCCTGGCCAAGGAAGCCGGCGAGTTTCGAGGCGGGCAGCGTGGGCTGCCCGCCATGGGATGTCCCGGCCGGGCCGGTCGAGAATTCATCCTGTGCCAGGACGGTCAATACCCGGGCGAGTTCCCCGGCGTCGAACCAGATGCCGTGCTCCCGGGGGCAGACATCCACTTCGACGGCATCCCGGCGGTGGTCCAGGACACGCATCGCCATCCGGGCGCGGCAGCGGGGACAGCGGCGGGGCCCGCCGCTACGCGAGCCTGCCTGGCCCGTTCCGGGAGCGGATTGGAAGAGCGAGCCGGGGGCATGCACCAACCCCAGGGCTTCGGCGAGCAGGTCGAGTTCGCCGGCATCGAACCACAGACCGTTGCACGCGGTGCACCAGTCGATCTCGATGCCCTCGGTCTCGACCACGACGAGTGGTCTGTCGCACGCGGGACAGTTCACGCCACCTCCCTGCAGCATCCTCCTCGCGGAAGCGAAGGTGAGTGTAGGGGTGCGGATGGGATCCACGCAAGATATGGGATCAGGTCAGCGGACCTGCGTCACCGGGCGCACGCGGGTACCCGACCCCACCCGAAGCACCACGAAGTAGACGCCCGACGGCGCTCGGCCTCCACGATCGCCGCGCGCACGGCATGGGATGTCTCCGGAGCGGGAATGACCGCCTCGGTCCGCGCGAAGGTCACCGCGGCTTCGAAGCATTCGGTCTGCGCGTAGGCCTGCGCC
>CAYQJL010000208.1:0-13192 GCA_964417675.1 uncultured bacterium
CCTCCTCCGGTGAAGAGGGCATGTGTTGGGACCCCATTTCGTCACGGTTGAAGTCTGTAAAGCATTCAATATCAACTAGTTAAGTCCGTGCCCCGGGGCACGATAGATAAGACAAAGTCGCAAAAACGACAGTCATGGACAGGGATGTACAGCCTGCACGTCGCGCGAGTTTCCGTCTAGGTCGGGATGCCCAGCGCCGGCAGCCAATCCTTGATCAGGAAGGTCACCCGCCCGACGAGCAGCGAGACGCGCGCCATCACCGTGTATCCAAAGGTGGCGCCGAAGCTGACCATGATGAAGATCACGCCTACCCGGGCCCCGGCGCCCAGGATGCCGGTGTGCGGCTTCGAGAAGAAGAAGTAGATCAGTGTGCATAGCACGCCGACGATGATGACGATGTCGGTGATGTTGACCGGCGCGACCATCGTGCTGGAGAGCTGCTTGAGAATGATGGTCTCCATCGTGCGCGGGATGGCCAGACCCGCGGCGGCGCCCAGATAGGCGGCCAGCGAGTAGCGGCTCAGCCAGGCGTACTTCGGAATCATGCGGGTCCAGAGCATGAAGCCCAGGAGTGTCGGGATCAGCAGGATGATCTTGTTCGGGTAGGTCGGATCGAGGAAGTGATCGACCAGATTGGGCTTCACATAGTTGTCATAGAAGATCACCGTGTAATAGCCGGCCGAGACGCCGACCACCAGGTATTCGGCGAACTTGTAGAATGGATTGTCGCGGTACAGAAACGAGAAGATGCAGAACGTCAACAGGGCTGCCGCGTGCAGAGAGATCTGCTGCATCAGAGGAGGCCAGGCGTCCATTCTCGTTCCTTCCGTCGTCGCTGCCTTGGCGGCGCCGCGCCCGGCGCGCCGCGAGAGGGTCTCTCCCGCTAGGTGCGCTGCTTGCGCGTCCCGAAATAGGCGATATTGCCCAGGATGATCAAACCCACGATGAGCAGATGGATGATCGACTGGGCGTCCATTCCCACGAAGGCGCGGTCACGATGGTTGATCAACTGCTCGTACTCGGTGGCCCCTTTCAGTCCGGAGATCAGTCCGGTGAGCTGCCCGGATCCGTAGAAGGGATAGTAGTCGGCCGCCATGACCGCCGTGACACCCGCTGAAACCAGCACGCCGGACTTCGACTGTCCGTAGATGATGTAGTACTCGGGCGCCTTGTTTCCCGCCAGGGTCAGCACCATCGCAAAGGAGTCGTAATTCTCCAGGCTCTGGGCGATGGGGATCTCCTTTATGGGCGTGCCGTAGTAGTCTTTTGGGAAGCTCTCGGGGAAGCTCTCGGCCATCTTGGCCATCATGAAGGCGAAGCCGGCCCCATAGCCCATGAAGCAGTAGTCCTCACCATAGACGCTGCCGGTTTCGGCGGCCACCGTCTCGAGGGCATCCAGCGCAAGGGCCGGGGCGGCGGGATGCATGCTGACGGCGATCACCTTCACGCCGCGGCCGAAGGCATGGCGCAGGACGGCGAAGGCCATCGGATGGCACTCGGCCGAGATCTGCGGATCGTAGTCGAAGGAGATCAGCAGCGGCTTGCCGTCCGGATCCATGTTCTCGATGAAATCATAGACCCGGCGAACCTCGGGGGTGAGCTTCACATCCATTCCGAGCGGGGCCAGGAAGGGCACTACGGCGGCGACGAAGATCAGAAGGAAGATCCAGCGCCGGTCAAGCCGCAGTATGAACGTGAGGAACTGGTTCATGCCTACGCCTTCCCTCCGCCCAGATAGGTTCGTTCGATGCCCAGCACGATCTTCAGGGCCGTGGAGATCATGCCCAGTCCGATGCCGATCCAGATCCCGCGCTTGGCCGCCAGGTTGGGCACATTCATGACCCAATCCTTGGCCTCGGTCAGGTAGGGAATCTGGGCGCTCAACGGCACCTGGCCCAGCATGACGATCACGGCCGCCACCAGGAGCAGGGTGGCTTCGAGGGTGCGCACACGAAACGCGCGGAAGGCGGCCGACGCAATGTAGAAGGCCAGGATCGAGAACATGGTCGATTGCACGGGTACCTGAATCGTGAAGAAGAAGTACTGAAAGATGCTGTCGGAATCGATTCCGAAGACGAAACCGACGAAGACCATCGTGAAATACCCGATCAGGGCGACCAGATTGTACTGCCAGCCGGCGCTGCGGCGGCTGAGCTTGGTGAAATGAGAGCGCAGCAGGCTGTAGATGCCCAGGGCCATCGAGAAGCCGAAGATCACCAGAGTCCAGTTGATGACATAGTCGCGGTTGAGCTCATCCATGCTGGGAGAGAAGTAGGCCACCAGGGCAAAGGCCCCGAAGATGAAGCAGAAGACCAAAGGCAATTGCTGCTTCCAGAACATCTTGGCTTACATCTCCCTTCGCATGACCTAGAAGAACTCCAAGAAAGCCCGCAGGACCGGCGTCTCGGGCGCGAAGTGCAGCACGGTGGCCGAGAGGATGCCCAGGATCAGGAATGCGCCCAGCAACAGCTTCATGTAGTCCTGACCCTTGATGCTGCCGACCAGCTTCGGATCGCGTGAGATGTAGGCGCTGGCGGCATACAGCTCCTCGCCGATGATCGTGTAGTCACAGGCCACCACGAAGAAGGGCAACTGGGTGATGGCGTCGGTGCCGGCGATCTGAATGGCGCCCGACATGGCACCGGTCTCGGCCAGGATCAGCGATTCGGCGAAGTAATAGCCCATGTAGATATTGGTGGCCGGCCTCTCGCGCAGCATGATCCCATCGACCGAGGCCACATAGGGGAACTGGTCATAGGTCGTGTAGAAGATATCCTCGGCCATGTAGGCTTCGGGCCGGCCGATGGCCATGTAGGATTCCTTGACCACTTCCTGGGCGACGGTCATCACCATCGGATCGCGGCACGGCATAAGGAGGCGGGACTGGTACTGGCCCACCTTCTTGGCGACGCCGGCGAGGATGTTGACGGCGGCGATCGTGGAGACCTCGCCGAGGTCCAGCATCCCGCACAGGTACAGGACCGGTTTGCCCATCTCGGTGGCGCGGCCGACGGCCTCGTCGAGGGCATCAATGCCGGCGATGCGGCGAATGAAGAGCGTGCGGCCGCGACGCGCCAGCTGGATCATGATGACGAGGATCAGGATGTAGACGGCCACCGCGACAAGGGTGTTCCACTTGGTTGGATTGAAGAACGTGGCTTGCGGTGTCACCGCGACGACGGGCGAGTCGACTTCGCGGCCGTCCTCGGTCAGTGCGGCGATACGATAGTAATACGTGCGCCCGGGCTCGACCTTCCGGCCGCCGATGCGCCCGCTGTGCCGGTCCTGGAACCCGCCGTCTCCCGGGGCCAGGAGGCTGTCCTGCAGGCGCTCGAACGGGCCATCGGGATGCTCAGCACGGTACAGATGATACCCGATGACATTGTCGCGTCCGGCTCCGTCATCCGGCGAACGCGTCCACTCCAGAACGACGGTGCGTCCCGAATCGAGTTCCTTGTCCTTGGCGATGAGCTCAGCGGGCGCAGGAAGAGGCGCCGGCAGGCGCTCGGCCGGTTCGGGGGATTGGGCTCCGGCGCCCAGGGAAGCCCAGATCACGGCCAGCCATCCGAGGGCAAGCAGGCGCAGGGTAGGAGTGGCGATTCGACGCAGGACAAGATAGGGCGTGGCCAAGGCAGGTGAATCAGTCTTCTTCGCGGCGGCTATACTCACCAAGTTCCCCGAGTTCAAACGATTGTGACCTGGCCAAACGCAACACCACGGGCGAGAGTACTGGCAGAGGACCGGGATGTCAACTCTCTCTCCCGCCCCCGATTCCCGCCTCCCGCCTCCCGCCTCCCGACTGCCAAACGACACTGTGATCTCACAGGCCCTTGACGCCGCCGGCTTCGGTGCCAAGGCGGTTTTTGAGAGGGATGAACCCTTCGCCGAGCACCTCGTGGGCTTCGCTCACGACCAGGAAGGCGGCTGGATCCGCCTTGGCGATCAGCTGCTCGAGATGCTTCAGATGCCTCCGGTTGACGACGCACAGGAACACGTTCTTGCGCCGGCCCTGATACAGCCCCTGGGCCTGAAACAGGGTTGCGGTGCGGTTGATGCCGAAGAGGATCGCCTCGCGAATGGCCTCGTCGTTCTCGCTGATGATCGTCACGGCCCGTGAGTGCGTGCGGCCTTCGAGCACCGAGTCGATGACCTTGCCGGTCACGAAGATCGTCACGACCGCGTAGAGCGACAGGTTGAGATTCTTGAAGTAGTAGGCTGCCAGCACGACGACGGCGGCGTCGACGATCATCATCCAGACGCCGACACTGATGTTGGTGCGCGTGCCCAGGATCTGACCGACCACGTCGCTGCCGCCGGTGGACCCCATCTTGCGAAAGACCAGCCCGAGTCCGGCCCCGATGCACAGGCCGCCGAAGAGACTGGCGAGCATGGGATCGAGGGCGATGACCGAGGCGCTCCACCCGGCCCGCGCGATGAGCAGGCTGAGAGAATCCATGGCCAGGGAGGCCATGACCATGCCGAAGACCGTCCGGGTGACGAACCGGCCGCCCAGCGCCTGCAGGCCCCACAGGAAGAGCGGGATGTTCAGCACCAGGCCGAGGGCGCCGGTGGGGAGGGCCAATCCGAACAGGTCGCGGCTGGCATAGTGGAGGATGGTGGCGACGCCGTAGACGCCGCCGGGTGCGATTTTCTGGGGAATCATGAAGAAGCTGAACCCGGCCGCCATGATCGTGCAGCCCAGCGCGATGATGGCATAGGCCCTGGCCAGCGCCGGGAACGCATCCCGGCTGCGCCGCAGCCACTCGGCCCGCTTGGCCTCGAACTCCTCGGGCCGGATCGGCTTCATACGCAGTCGGCCGTTCGAGTGGCGGCCGCTCTCAGACGGTTCGGACCCCGGGGATGTGGCCGGTCCGTTGTGCTCTTGGCTGTTCATCTGATTGTCCTTGTGCCGTTTACCGCCTTGGCCCCACCCGCGGTCGCCGGCGGGGCCGTTGGCGCGAAAAAGCAAGCAACAAGGATCTCAGATCGTGCCCCCCCGGGGCAAGATCAATCGATGTGTCCAGTGTTCCGGCCACCAGAACAAGCGCAGCTGGCCGGTCGGCTCAGCGCAACACCAGAACTCTGCTCTGCTGGCGCCACGGACCGGCCGTCAGCCGAAGGTGGTAACTCCCGGCCGGAAGAGGGCGGCCGGCCGCGTCCCGGCCTTCCCAGCGCAGGACGTGTTCACCGGCTTCCTGGGGCGCGCCGCCAAGCAGCGAGTGGAGGTGACGGCCGGCGGCATCGAACAGATCCAAGCGGACCTCCGCGGCCTGCGGGAGCCGGTAGCTGATCGCGGCCGCCTCGCGGACCAGACTGGGAGAGAGGGCCAGACGCAGGGGCGTGGCCGGCTCCTGCCACGCGACCGTGGCCGGGTCTTCGGTGCGATAGGCCCGCATGTCGGTCCCGACACCGCACACGATCAGCGTGCCGTGGGGACCAAGCGCCGGGCCGCCGATGTTGATGTTGGTCACAGCGACATCCCAGCGCGGGGTGAGATCGGCCGTGTACGCGTAGAGCCGGCCCTGGGCGAAGGCGCCATTGGAGAGATAGACGGAGCCCTGTCCATCGACGGCCAGGCGGGCCTTGGAGAACCCGTCCAAGATCGCCGTGCTTTCCAGGATCGTGCCGCCGGTGGGCTCCACCCGCGAGAGGCGCGGACCGGCGGTGATGAAGTAGAGCGATCCGTCGGGGCCGATGCCAAACTCGGCGGTCGCGCCCCCCATGCCTGGCAAGCGCCACTTCTCGATGAAGGCGGATCCGTCGTCGGTGAAGGCATAGTAGAAGTCCACGGCCGGGTTGTTCTGGGCGCGGTTGAGGTAGACGGTGCCATCCGGGCCCACCATCGGCGTGTTCTGAATGGTGAATCCTTCCATGACCGGGCTCTGGTAGAGTCGCTGGCCGGTGGCAAGGTCGTAGCGAACCAGGATGTGGCCGCCTCCGGTGACGTCGGCCACATAG
Source organism: uncultured bacterium (assembly GCA_964417675.1). GTDB lineage: Bacteria > Eisenbacteria > RBG-16-71-46 > CAIMUX01 > WJJG01 > CAYQJL01. The sequence continues at coordinate 5,959 of CAYQJL010000208.1, forward strand.
AAGGCATCGTCAAACAAGGCCCCGCCGCAGGTTCCGCTCACCGAACCGGAGCGCGGGGCGTGCCAGACCGTGCTGCCATCGACCGCGCTGATCCGCCAGATGTCTTGAAACGAACCGATCACGGGATCCCCATTCGGGGCGAAGACCATCCCGTCGTAGGCGCCGGCATCGATCAGATCGTCCGATACCCAGAGAATCGCACCATCGGCGACGTCCAGGGCGTACAGCGGGGCCGAGACCGAAGCGCCGTTGCCGGCCCGCGAGGCGTAGACCTGCCCGTTCATCACACCGCCCACCCATGGAGTCCAGTCTCCGGACTGGTAGGGCAGCTCGACGGCCCACAGCTCTTCGCCGGTGAGAAGATCATGCGCCACGACGTAGGCATCGTGCGGTTGGTTGTACGGCCAGCGGGCCTGCCGGACCGTGATGACCCGCTGGCCCTCGATCACCGGCAGCCAGGCGATCAGCGAGGTGCGGCTGCCGGACCAGGCCAGTTCGGGACCGTTGGGGCCGGTTTCGACCGACAGGCCGTTGCGGCCCGCGTTCCCACCGGAGTTGGTCCAGTCCGCCGCCTGGCTGGGCAGGGCGATAGCCGCGCTGAGAGCGAAGCAGAGAAGGCCGATGAAGGCGGCCGGCAGGGTGCGCTGTGACATGGTTCCTCCTGGAGACAAGCCATCGGACCGGCGAAGGGGGCGGGAGGTCGACTCCCACCCCCCTCGCATCAAAACGACTCCTGGCCAGGCCTATTTCATGAGCACGAGACGGCGGTCCAGGCCGGAGAGAGACCGGCCGGCCCCATCCTCGAGGCGATAGAAGTATACGCCGGAGGGGACAGCCTGCCCCGCGTTGTCGCGACCATCCCAAGCCAGGGTGTGGCGGCCGACGGATCCCGGGAGGCCGCCGAGCGTCTTGACGGTCCTTCCGGCCACGTCACGGATGTGCAGCGTGAGCGGTGCGCCCTCGGCCGTCAGCTGGTACCCGATGCGTGTGATCTCGGCAAACGGATTCGGGAAGCCGGGATCGAGCACGGCGCGGGGAGCCGGCCCGGTCTCAGCGACCGCCGAGAATCCCTCGTAGAGCGGCAGGTTGCACGCCACGCTGTAGGCCTGCGGTCCCTCGGGGACGGCGGTGGCGGCGACGTGCAGGGTCCATACGCCCATCTCGGGAGTGGAAACCGTCACCTGCTCGACGGGATTGAGGACATCCACACCGCGGGTGGCCGGAGCGGCCGGATCAAGCGGGGCCAGCAACCAGGGCAGGTGGATCTGCCCGGTGGGAGACTCGAGGTGAATGTCCAGGTTGTTGACCAGCACGACCGTGGCCAGCTGCTCGCCGGGCGGGTCGGACCAGACGACGGAGACCTTCAGTTCGTCCATCGGCGCGGCCACGTCGAACTCGAAGGTGGTCTGCTCGCCGTGCTCGATGAGCGCTTCGACCAGGGCATGGCGCTCACGGACCGCATCCACGGCCGCCTGCGCTTGAATCTCGCCGAAGCCGAACTGGAAATCCGGACCGGGCTCGCCCAGATCGAGCGCGGTGTTGATCATGAGCGCCTTGATCGTCGAGGGCAGGGGCCAGATCATTCCACCGGGCTGCAATCTCATCTGGTGCAGCACGAGCGCGATCACGCCGGAGGTCGCCGGGGTGGCCATCGAGGTTCCGCACATCACGCCATATCCGCCGCCCTGGGTGGTGGAGGTGATCCCGCCATCCCCATTGGTCTGGCAGCCGGGGGCGCAGACATCCGGTCGAATCCGCCCGTCATCGACCGGGCCCCAGCTCGAGAACCAGGTCATGGAACGGTCATTCGAATTGGTGGCGCCCACGACGATGCTGTTCTTGGCCGGGCCCGGGATGCCGGTTGTCCAGTAGGTCGTTCCGCAGCGACCATAGGCGCGCTCATTGCCGGCGGCCCACACGCTGAGGAAGGGCCGGCCCAGGCTGCCGGTGGCAATCGCATCCACCAGTTGGCAGGTGCTTTCATAGTCGCCTTCCCAATCACAGGGATACCCATTGGGGGCGATGTTCGAGCCGATCGAGTTGGTGGCCAGATCGGTTCCATGGGTCCACAGGCCCTCGAGGTAGTTCTCCTCGATGTCCTGCGGGGAGTTGTACAGACAATAGGGGTCGCAGGCCTCATAGGCATAGGAGGTCAGCTTCACATTGGGGGCCATGCCCTGGAACAGGCCGCCTCCGGCGCTCCCATCGCCGCCAACGGTGCCGCCGACATGGGTGGCATGGTTGGATGTGCCACCGGCCTCGCCGAGCGTCAGGCGACTGCTGTAGTCCGGATGAGAGGCCATGAGTCCGGCGTCATAGACCAGGACATTCGCCAGACTGCCGTCGAGCCCGTACGGCGGATCGTTGACGTTGTCGACACCGATCGATTCACGGATGCCGTCATTGACCGAGGTCAGCACCGGCGGGCGCTGGCTGATGTAGCGCACCTCATCGGCCAGAGCGAGGGCGAACAGGTCGGCCGGATCGAGCGCGACGATGAACGAGTTGATCGATCGGACATAGCCGCCCATGACGGCCCGATCGAATGCGAGCCGTTCCCGTCCGACAGCCTCGGCCACATCCTCGTGGAAGGAGACCATGTAGATCCGGCGCCCGTCCTCGTAGGCGGTCCAGGGCGCGTACTCCTCGGACAGGAGGCGTTGGCTGATCTTGTGCTCGAGATCCATCGGGGCCATCCAGCGCACGCCGAGACGGGTCAGATCGGTGTGGTCGAGCGTGCTCGAGACATGCGCCATCCATGCCCGATGGGGCAGATAACTGAGCAGCGTGATGCCCTGGGCGGCCAAATCGTCCCGTGTCGCGCGCGTCGGGATCGATTCGAGCTGCAGGAGGAGATGCCCTCCTTCGTGCGGCGCCTGTTGCCGCAGATACTGCAGCCCCGCATCGAGGTCGCCGGCCGGGGGCGTGAAGGAACCTCCGGCGATCTGGATCGAATAGGGCTCCTGACCGGCGGCTCCGGCCGGTGCGGCGCCGATAGCGATGACAAAAGACGCAGCGGCTGCTACATAGGCGAACAACCTCCAGCTGCGCTTGCAGCAATTGATCAACATCCATGCGCTCCTTGTTTGAAAGCCTGTTGCGATTCGGGCTGCTTGCCGGGGCGGCCATGCCGCGGGCCGGCATCGAGAATCCCATCTAGTGTAGCCGATCTATGCCGCTTGCAGGAAAAATCTCTGTATCTGATTCTGGCCAGGCGCCTTAGATCTGGTGCCCGCGAGCCTTCAGGGGCGCTCGCGACGCGCCCGTCTGCGATCCGCCCGGCCGGGCCGCTTTTCCCTCTCGAGCAGTTGCCGGATGACCTGTGGCGCGAGGTGGATTACCCTGCCTCGGTGTGGCTTGCATACTGTGGGGGTTGGCGGAAGGAGGCGAATCTGCTCGGTTCGACGGCACTCATCACCGGGGCGGCTCACCGCTTGGGAAGGGCCACGGCGCTGACGTTGGCGCGTGCGGGCGTGGACGTGGCCATTCATTACGGCCGGTCGGCGGCGGCGGCGGCAGAGCTGGCCGAAGAGATCCGGAGTCTAGGGCGCCGGTCGGTTCATCTCGGCGCGGATCTATCGCGGCCCGAAGAGGCCGCGCCGTTGGTGGAGCGGGCGTTGGATGCGCTTGGCAGTCTGGAGATCTTGATCAACAATGCATCGATCTTTCCCGAGAACACCTTGCGCGGCCTGTCGGTCGCTGACATTCAGCAGAATGTGCAGATCAACGCCGTGGCACCGCTCTTCCTGGCGCGCGCTTTCGCGGAGCGCGGCGGCCGGGGAAGCGTGATCAACTTGCTCGATTGCCGCATCGCCGACTACGACGCGCGGCATGCGGCCTATCACCTGAGCAAGCGGATGCTTTACTCGCTGACCAAGATGATGGCCCTCGAGTTCGCGCCGCGCATCCGGGTCAACGGTGTGGCGCCGGGGCTGATCCTGCCCCCGCCCGGGGAGGATGAGGCCTACCTCGCCCGTCTGGCGCACACCAATCCTCTGCAGATGTACGGCGATGCCGGCGACATCACCTCGGCGATCCGCTATCTGCTGGAGAGCCGTTTCGTCACGGGCCAGGTCCTCTATGTGGACGGCGGGCGCCACTTGAAAGGATGTGTCTATGGGTGAGCGTGAACCGGTGTGGGATCGGATTCATCTGCGCGATCTGCTGCTGCGCTGCATCGTGGGTGTGAATGAGGAGGAGCGCGGCAAACGACAGGATGTCGTCATCAACCTCACGCTGCATGCCGATCTGCGCCAGGCGTGCCGCAGCGACCGGATCGAGGATACGATCAACTACCGGACGATCAAGCAGGCGGTGATCAAGGAGATCGAGGGCCGCTCCTTTCATCTGATCGAACGAGTGGGCGAGCGGGTGGCCGAGATTTGCCTGGGATCGCCCGGGGTGCGCCGCGTGGATGTGGTGGTGGACAAGCCGGGGGCTTTGCGCTTCGCGCGCAGTGTCGCCGTCGAGCTGACCCGCTTCCAAGATCCCTAGCCAATGGCCGTAGAGAACGTGTACATTGCCGTCGGAGCCAACCAGGATCCGGAGAGGAACATCCTGAAGGCGCTGGAGGAGCTCGAACGACGCCTCGGGCGCCTGCGGCTCTCGCCATTCTACTACAGCGCCGCCCTGCGGCGGCCCGCGCAGCCGCGCTTCTTGAATGGAGTGCTGCGGGTGCGGACGGCCCTGCCGGCCCGGGCGTTCGACATGCAACTCGCCAAGCGGGGTGGGGATCATGAACCAGGATAGGATCGCGGATCTGATCCGCCAGTTGCTGATCGAGATCGGGGAGGACCCCGCCCGCGAAGGGCTGCTCAAGACGCCCCGGCGGGTGGCCGAGGCCTACGCGTTTCTGATGGGCGGCTATTCGCTTGCGACCCAGGACGTCGTGCGCGAGGCGGTCTTCCAGGCTGAAGCCAACAACATGATCATCGCGCGGGACATCGAGATCTACAGCATGTGCGAGCATCACATGCTGCCCTTCTACGGGCGTTGCCACGTGGGGTACATCGCGCAGAAGAAGGTTCTGGGGGTGAGCAAGATCGCACGGATCGTCGATGTCTTTGCCCGGCGCCTGCAGATTCAGGAGCGGCTCACGGCGCAGATCGCCCAGGAGATCATGCAGGCGGTGGGCGCCGAAGGGGTGGGCGTGGTCATCGAGGCGCGGCACCTGTGCATGATGATGCGCGGCGTTGAGAAACAGAACTCGATCATGACGACTTCTTCCGTGTTGGGAAGTTTCCGAGAAGAGATCGCGACCCGCCAGGAGTTCCTGAACCTGATCGGACGAAGGACCCTTTAGCGGCCGGAGGCAGAAGACCCGGGCGCAGCTTGAGGAGGAGACATGTCGGCCATGCTTGCGATTCGGTGGGGCGGCCGAGTGGATCGCTGGATGAGGCGGGGCGGTCGCCCCGCGATTGGGCATCTGCTGTCGATGCCGGCGATCCTGTGGCTTGTCGGCCTGGGCGGGTTGGGGGGCGCCGCCGACGCATGGGCGGATGATCTGTTCGGGACCTTTTCGGTGGTGGCCTACGATTCGACGACCGGGGAGGTCGGCGTCGCGGTCCAATCGCGTGTGTTCGGGGTCGGTCCCCGGGTGGCCTGGGTGATGGGGGGCACGGGCGCGATCGCGACCCAGGCGAACTCGAACGAGTCCTTCGGGCCCGAAGGGTTGCGGCTGCTCGAGGCGGGGCTGTCGGCCCAGGAAACCCTGGATTGGTTGCTGGCCCATGACCCGGGGCGTGACAGCCGCCAGGTCGGCATCGTGGATGCGCGGGGTGGCGTCGCCCACTGGACGGGCGGCCAGTGCATGGAGTGGGCCGGGCAGGCCGCCGGGACGGCCTACACCTGTCAGGGCAACATTCTGGCCAGTGAAGCGGTGGTCGCCGGCATGGTGCGCGCGATGGAGGCGACCGCCGGACAGGAACTCGGCCGCCGCCTGCTGGCGGCCCTGGAGGCGGCGCAGGCCGCCGGCGGCGACCGGCGCGGGCGGCAGTCGGCCGCGCTCCTGGTCGGCCGTGCCCACCCGGAGTATCCCGAGTATGCGGCCCGCTATGTGGACATCCGCATCGACGACCATGCGACCCCGATTCAGGAGCTGGCGCGCCTGTACGGCATGTACGAGGCGCAGGGGCTGGTCCAGGCCCACATGCGTTTCGCCGAGTACTTCACGGCCCGGGGGCGGACGGCCGAGGCCCGGCAGGAGCGTGAACGGGTGGGAGAGGCGCTGGTGCGGGTGCTGCAGGCGGAGGTGGCCGACGCCGGCATGCTGAACTCCCTGGCCTGGTTCACCGCGACCCACGACATCTACTTGCCACAGGCTTTGATCGCGGCGGAGCGGGCCGTGGCCCTCGAACCACAGAACAGCAACATCCTCGACACTCTGGCCGAGGTGCACTATCGGCTGGGGGATGTGCAGAAGGCGCTGGAAGTCGCGAGCCGCGCCCTGGCGCTGTCGCCGGAGGATGCTTACCTGAAGGAGCAGATCGAGCGGTTCCGGGAAGGGCGTCCCTGATGCCCAAAGGCCCGGGTTCGCGTCATGCATTCGGGCCGGCGCCGGAGTGCGATGTACCTACCGCTCACGCGGCGCGATCCTCATCCAGCGCGGGGGGGACGATGTCCGCTTCGGAGAACTCGACCGATGCGAACTGATCGGGGCGAAGATCGAAGGCAACCAGTTCCTGGACCATCTGTTCGGCCGTCAGGATGCCCATGGCGAACAGGGCATGGCCGAGGCTGAGAACGACATTGTTCTGCTCCTGAAGAAGTAGTTCCAGTTGCGCCGCGGTGAGCAGGCCGGTTTGCAAGGCGGCCTGTCCAAAGGGCGAACCGCATTCGGCCTGCTTCTCGAGCACCTGATCGACCTCTTCGGGCGTGAGGAGTCGGCTCTTGACGGCGATCTCGCCCAGACGCGGGTTGTGCTCCTGGAGGTAGAGGTAGGCGCGATCCAGATCCGCCAGATCGATCACGCCCTTGCTGGTGAGGTAGCGCGCGAAGGCGTGGGCATCACGCGAAAGCGCCTGCCATCCGGTCGGGTTCGACTGCATATGTGTCCTCCCTGTTCGAGCGAGCCGATCAGGCCGGCTCCCCGGCGCACGGGACCGCGCCCGCCCGCCGGTCCCCTTCCCGCCAGAACCATCGGCAGCGGGCCCGCGGTTCTACGGCTGTGGAGTGTGTCCCCGGTTGTTTCTCTCAAGCCGCTTCGTCGGCGGCCGTGGATGGTCCGGGGGCCGCG
>CAYQJL010000209.1:0-5432 GCA_964417675.1 uncultured bacterium
GCACCGGAAAGGCCGCGTAGCAATCGAAGGTAATGGTGCTCTCCTCGATAATCTCAAGCCGATACCAGTCCGTATCCCGGTACTCCATGCCGGAAGACAGGAAGGTGCCGGAGGTCCCGCACAGGTCGAACCTCTCCCCGCCGGGTGTTCCAGCGAGGGTCTGGAAGATCGGGTCGGGCAATCCGGAACAACCCGGGTTGTGCTCGTCGATGTACTCATCGTGGCAGTCGGGCTCGCCTTCGATCAAGGCGCCCGCCGGGCATTCCGGCTGCTCCACGATGAATTCGTCGATTTGCAGGATGTACTCCCCGCACTGGTTTCCGTATCCATCGACCACGATGTGATAGGTGTGGCCGGCCTCGAAATCCAAGAACAGCTCCGAGCGGTAGAGGTAGGGTCCGCAATCCGAGTCATCGTTGCAGGCCAGGGGGTTGCCGACACCATAGCCGGCCTCGAAGTCGTAGACATAGACCTTCGTGTCGTACAGGGATTCACACAGATCAATGTGTACATGTTGCTGGTACGGGCAGTAGTACTCGTATACCACGTCGCGAGCGTTTGCCCCGCGGGGGCAGATCTCGTCATAGTCCAGATTGAACTCGCAGGTGTTGCCGGTTTCGTAGGCCGGGATCTCCGAGAGGATGAACGGATCTTCCACCGTGTCCCCCACGATCCGGCTGCTGCTGGATGGCAACCCGCTGATGGTGCCGGATCCCTTGGCCCGGTCCAGGTGCTGGTCTGTGGACTGGGCCGCGACGCCTCCCGCGGGGAGGACCAGGCCGGCGATCAAAACGATGCGGATGATGGCGAGACGCATGGCAACCTCCTGGGGTACGCGGCATGTCCAGAGTGGATCGGCGGTGGGCATGCGCACGATCAGGATGGAATCGTACTCCCACTGGGTGGCGATCGCAAGCGACAGCCTCTTCCAACATGAAATGAGCCTGAAGGACAGGGCGATTCCAACATGAAATGAGCCTGAAGGCGGGGCGTGTTTCCGTGCATGATGGGGGGATGAATACCATTATGGACGACACCCAGATCGAGACCATCGAGCAGGTTAGGCAGTTCTTGGCGGGCTCGGGGGCCATGAAGATGGCCATCTCGTCGAAAGCGGAGCTCTATGAGTGGGTTAGGGCCACCCTGGTCCGTTTCGGGTATCTGACCCTGAAGAAGGCCGAGCGGGGTGTGTTGCTGAAGTACCTGCATCAGGTCAGCGGCTACTCTCGTGCTCAGGTGACCCGGATGGTGGGCCAGTATCGGGAGACCGGCAAGATCACCCGGCACTACTGCACCGCGAACGGCTTCGCGCGCAAGTAGATGCTTGAGGACGTGAGCCTCCTGGTCGCACTCGATCAGCTCCATGGCACCCTTTCCGGACCTGCTACCAAGAAGCTCTGTGAGCGTGCCTATCACATCTACGCGCAAGAGGAGTGCAAAAACCTCTCGGAGATCTCCGTTTCACACCTCTACAACCTGAGACACACGGCCGGATACCTTCGGACTCGACGCGAGTTCACCAAGACTCGGCCGACGAACGTGAAGATCGGTGAACGGCGTAAGCCCGATCCGAACGGCAAGCCCGGAGTGATCCGGATCGATACGGTCCACCAAGGGGATCTGGACGGGAAGAAGGGCGTTTACCACATCAATGCCATCGATGAGGTGACCCAGTTTGAGATCACCGGTGCGGTCGAGGGCATCAGCGAACGCTTCCTGATCCCCCTTCTGGCAGAGCTCTTCGAACAGTTGCCGTTCACGATCGAAGGATTTCACTCGGACAACGGTTCCGAGTTCGTCAACGGCCGCGTTGCCAAGCTGTTGAACAAACTCCTGATCGAGTTCACCAAGTCCCGACCGCGCCACTGCAATGACAATGCTCTCGTGGAGGCCAAGAACGGTTCTATCATCCGCAAGCAATTCGGCTACGTTCACATTCCTCAGAAGTACGCTTCACGGATCAACCGCTTCTGTCGCGACTACCTCAACCCCTATCTGAATTACCATCGGCCCTGCTTCTTCCCGGAGATCTTAACAGACAAGAAGGGCAAAGAAAGGAGACGCTATCCGTATCGGAACATGATGACGCCCTATGAGAAACGCAAGTCACTACCTGAGGCCCAGAGCTTTCTGAAGCCCGGCATCACGCTCGAATCCTTGGATGACATCGCCCATGCGATCACCGACAATGAGGCGGCCAGACGACTCAACCAGGCCAGGGAGCGTCTCTTCCGGGCCGTTTCTGAGCGGGAACACAAGATCGCCCGAGGGCTCTCTCCTGTTGGAAGACGAAGACCCTTCAGGCTCATTCCTGGATTGGAAAAGACTGCGACTGCGACCGTTCAATGTATCGGCGCTTGTGGGTTCCCACCGCCCCTGCCATGCAATGACGGTCTCGGGGTGTACAGCAACGGTAGGTATGCTATCCTACGGTTGAACGATGAATGGACACACGCGGATGGGACGATCTCAAATCGGGAAGGCGGTCGGCAAGAGGCTTCTTGCCGCGCCGCGAGGCCGTCTAAGGAGAATCATGCAATTGCTGCTGCCCAAACAGATCACGCGCGCACTGCTGTTTGTTCTGCCCGCCGTCATGGGACTGATGGGCCTGGCTGGCTGCGGCCAGAATCCGGAAAAGCAGATTCCTGCTGCCGGGTCCATCCCGGGTTCCTGGCTGGAGACAGAGACCACCCCAGGCGATTGGAGCTTTCTGCTCATCACCCTGGATACCACACGGCGTGACCACCTGAGTTGCTACGGCTACTCGGCGCCCACGACCCCCGTCATCGACAGCCTCGCCGCGGCCGGCGTCCTGTTTGAGAATGCGATTGCTCCCGTTCCGGTGACCCTCCCGTCACACTCAACCATGATGACCGGGCTCAATCCCAACGAACACGGTGTACGCAACAACGGCTTCGTGCTTGGCTCCGACCGGGAATGCCTAGCCGAGGTGCTCGGTCGCAGTGGGTACGTGACGGGAGCCACCTGTGGCGCGTTTCCGGTGGACCACCAGTTTGGACTCGCTCAAGGGTTCGACAGCTATGATGATCAGTTCTCGACGGAAAGCCGCACGCGGGATTGGCAATGGCTCCAACGTACGGCTGATGAAGTCACGCGCATCACCGCTGACTGGATGGCAGCCCGAGACGACCGGCCTTTCTTTCATTGGGCCCATTACTTCGACCCTCATGCTCCATACGATCCGCCCGAGCCGTTCGCGAATCGCTTCGCCGACCCCTATGAGGGGGAGATCGCATACATGGATGCGGAGATCGGCCGCCTGATCCAATCCATGGACGAGCTGGGGCTTCTGGAACAGACCTGGATCTTGATCGTCGGCGACCATGGCGAGTCGCTCGGCGAGCACGGCGAAGAGACCCACGGGGTCTACATCTATGGCGCAACGCTCGATGTGCCGCTCATCCTCGTCCCCCCACGAGCGTTCACTGGTCCCGCGGCGGAATCCTTCCGCGGGCGGCGGATCGCGGACGTGGTCGGTCTGCGGGACATCGCGCCCACCATGCTCAACTGCCTCGGGTTCCCCGCCGGGCGCCTGCCCGCTAGTGGAGTGAGTCTGATGCCGACGATTGTAGACTCGCGACCGGGCCCGCCCGTGGTCTATTGCGAGTCGCTGATTCCATCGCTCGACTACGGATGGAGTGAACTGTACGGGGTCAAGAACGAGCGCTGGTCCTATATCCGCGCTCCGCAACGCGAGCTGTACGATCTGTCCGTTGATCCGAGCGAGCAGAACAATGTGATTGGAGACCATCCTGCGGTGGCCGGCCGTTTGGACGATTGGTGCGACTACTTCATTCGCCAAGGCGGTGATGAACGGTCCACTCAGGCTCCTGACCCGGAAACGATCGAACGTCTGCGCAGCCTTGGTTATGTCGCCGGAAGCAGCGCCGTTGCGTCTCATGACACCGACAAGAACCCCAAAGATTACGCGCATGTCTTGGGGAAGATCAGCCGGGCGCGCAAGGCCTTCGGCAATCAGCAGCTCGCTGTCGCCGAGCGCCTCTATGAAGAGGCACTCCAGGACGACCCCCAGAATCCGGCGACGCGACGAGAGCTTGCGTCCACCCTCCTTCGTGCGGGCAATGCCGAGGACGCTCTCCCTCTGTACGAGTCGCTCCTTGAGGATACTCCAGGGGATCACGAAATCTCGCTGAACTTGGCGCGGACACTCATCATGATGGATTCCCTGTCAGCGGCCCGAGCGCTTGTCGAGTTCCTCTATCAAGAAACCCCCACCGACCAGGAGATGATCAATCTCCACACGGAGCTGCTGTTCCAGCAGGGACGCGAACAGGAGGCCCGTAGCATCCTTCTGCAGATCTCCGCCCAAAGGCCCGACGATGCAGCTGCTTTGACCCAACTCGCCAATCTGGAGTTTTCCCGGGACAACTATGCGGATGCTCTCGAGATGGCCGGCCGTGCCTTGGCCATCGACTCCACACAAGCAGACGCCTTGGGCATCAAGGCCGAACTGGTGTGGAACGATGCGCAGCGGGCCATCGAGAGAAACCGCGAGGCGGATGCGGATGCGCTGCTCAGAGTTGCGGAACAGTATCTTGCCAAGGCTCTCGAACAGGACCCCACCACACCGCGGGCGGCCTTCCGGGCGGCGTATCTTGCAGCTCAGCGCCGGCAATTCGCGATGGCTGTCGAGTTGTACCAACGGGCGCTCTCGCGTCGTCCCGAGTGGGCGGATGCACACTTTAACCTCGGCAATGTGCTGCGGGCAATGAACCGGCCCACAGATGCGTTGCAGCACTACGACTCCGCCCTGAGGCTGGGGCTCGACGTGGTTGACTTGCATGTCAACCGTGGGGTGGCCCTGGCCATGCTGCAACGATTCGATCAGGCTGCCGCCGCCTGGAGAAGCGCGCTCGAGCGCAACCCCGATCCCGCCACCGCCGCAGGCATCCGGAAGAACCTCGAGCGCCTGGGCCGCTGAGAGCCCCCGGCCGGCTCGTACGCTCCGCGTGGACACATGTACGACGTCGGCCGGGTTCCCGCGCGGGCAAACAGCGATAGGAGGCCCCCGGAGGCGCCGCTGAAGACCGACGGGCCGACCCAAAACCATGCGACCGGCCATTGCATCGGCGCTTGTGGGTTCTGGCCGCCGTACTACGCTCGGTTGGCCGCGGGATCCCGGCCGCGGGCCCTCACCGGAAGCAGATCTCCCCTCCGCCGTACACCTTGAGCGCGCCGTCATGGATCTTCACGCGGACGTCGCCGTAGGGCGCACGGTGATAGAACTCGGTCATGTGTGCAGGCTCGCCGTTGAACACGAAGGCATCGGTCGGGCCACCCGTGTTGCGCATCCAGAATCCGGGCTTCAGATACTGGAACGAGTGCCCGGCCTGGAATGTGGCATTGGTTCCTTCGGCGTCGCGCTTGAAGTAGCGCACCGGCTTGTCGAA
>CAYQJL010000210.1:0-22161 GCA_964417675.1 uncultured bacterium
ACCGATGGAACCCTGATTCTAAGTATTGCTACAGCAACTTTCAAGCATGTAATTGAAGCCGGAAATGCTGTCCGTGGCGCGAACTGCCCCGATTTGCGATGTTGCCGCTTTTTGCGCGTGCGTGCACGGGCGGGTGCACCAGCGGTACGGTCCTAATGGCTGGCGGGCTTCCCCCCCGGCCCCGCTTGTCATGAATCCGCCGTTGGCATGGGTACGCTCGGCTAGAGCTCCGGAAACGCATAGACGCGGAAGTCGTCGTAATACGCCCGCGAGGCGTAGGTACGCAAGCCGATCTCCCCGCTTGGCAGCATCTGCGAATCCGTGATGCTCAGCACCGGTTGACAGTCCAGGTAGGCCGTGATGGTCTGGCCGGACACCTCGACCTTCAGGTTGTACCAGACATTGTTCGAGAGGCTGACCGAAGCGGAGGCAGTCGTGCTGTAGGAGCCGTTCAGATAACGGCCCAGGCGCACCGTGTTTTCGCTGGTCTTCAGGCCGAACATGTAGTAGGAGTTCGTCGCTACGTTTCCACGGAAGAGGATGTAGGGTGTCTGGCTGTAGACGCACTTGATCTTGGCCTCGAAGATGAAGTCCGTATGGCTTCCCGAGTACAACGCGATGCAAGACGTTGCGGTGGAAGATTGATACAGCTCGCCGCCATCGACCCACCAGCTGCCGCTCTGGAGATCCCAGTCGCCGAGGTTGCCATCGTCGAAATCGTCAAACGCGATGGCGTTCTGCACCGTGCGCGGTTCGGTGCTGCAGAGGCCGCCGGTGCTGCCGCGCAAGTCGAGCGTGACCGTCTGGCCGACCATGCCGTCGTCGAACAGAAGACCGACCGGCAGGCCATCCTCCTCCCGCGCGCTGGAGGGGATCTCGAAGTCAGTGACGTCCAGTTCCACGCCGCTGGACTGGGGACCGGCGGGGCCGTCTCCACAGGTGCCGTCCCATTTCCACACGCAGACCAGCGGGCGGCCGGCCCAGACTTCGCGCAGCGAGCCGGCCCCGCTCCAGTGCGGCATGATGCTACGGACTGTGTCACCGGCGCCGCTGAGCGTGAAGAGCTCCAGCCGCACGTCGGTGTCATGGGTCGGGCTGTTCATGAAGGCCACACAGCCGGCCTCGATGCCGCAGGCCATGCACTCGGTTGTGGCAATCGCTTCCGGAGACGGGTCGCTCTCGTTGAACGGACTGCAGGTGTCGATGGCGGAGACCACCACGCTGTAGCCCTGGCAGGAAGAGAGTCCCGTAAGAGATACGCGGCAGGAGTCACCGTCGATGACCTGCGGTGTGGCGAAGGTGATCGGGCTGGGTCCCTGGACGGCCTGCGTGCCATGGTACGGCCCCCCGGGAGACGTGCCGTAGTAGAGCAGGTACCCATAGAGGTCGCAGTCCACGGTGTTGGCCGGCCAGGCGATGTCGATGCGCTGATCGGCGCCGGTGGCGCGCACGAACGGCACCGCAACCGGCGGCGCCGGATCACAGGGTTCCGCGGTGTCGACCGCGATCTGGTTGTACCCGCACAGCTGGCCCACGTGCGGGCACTGATCCAGGGCGGCAACATTGATGTAGTAGGTGGTGCAGCTTTCCAATCCGGACAGGGTGTGCTCGCTGGTGCCGCCGGAGGCATCCACATAGGTGGCGGTTGAGTACGGTTCGGTGTCGTAGTAGATGCGATAGGCGGAGATCTCTTCGCTGGGCAACGCCGATCCGTCCGTACGCAGGCTGGGCGGCGACCAGGTCACATGCAACTCGCCGACGCTTTCGGTGGGATAGGCACTCAGATTGCTGATGCAGTCGGGCTCCGCAGGCGTTGTCAACGGGATCTCGATGCTGGCTGCGCTTTCATTGCCGCAGGCCGTCGCGGTCACGATGTAGTGGTGGGTCGCACATTGGGTCAGGGTTGAATCCGCGAACCAGTTCTGGGCGACCTGGGTGCCGATCAGCAACCCGGGGTCGGGGGTAACGCCCGCGGCGACGTCGCGGTAGATCTTGTAGGTGACCGGCGTCGTGATCACCAGACCCCCGGTGAACTCGGTCACCTGGGACCATTGCAGGAGCACACCGGAACCGTGTGGATTGCCGCCGGCGATGAATCCATCAGGCGCATTGGGAACCAAGGTGCTGTGCAGGTCAATGCTGGCCAGACCCATGTAGCTCTCGACACCCGAGCGGCTCGTGCAGCTGATCCCCAGGAAGTAGGTGTGGCCTCCGGCGAGGTTCGCGACGGTCCACTCATTGATCGTGCGGGCAACCCGCGAGTAGAGCGACATGTCGCTGCTGCTGGTGCCGAAATAGACGGTGAAATGACTGATGTCGCCCAGCTCGAGGGGCGTCCCGTCGGTGTTGGTGGTCGGTGTGGCCCAGGGGACCGTCACGCTCTGGCAGTCCGGCAGACTCAGCGAGCCGACCGCCGGCGTCGACGGCCGGCTGCGCGCCGGAGTCAGCGGGAGGTTGCGCGGGTAGATCGTCGTCGAGAGGGTTTGCTCCTGATAGGTCCCGGTGCGTTTGTGAGCCCGGGGTTCCACGGCGACAATCTCGATCAGAATCTCGCCGACCAGTTCCGGTTGCGGAACCGGGTTGTTGGCCAGTTCCACGCCCGCGCCGTTGAAGTAGCGGAGGGTGAGACCGTCGGGGGCTCGGATGCCGTAGGACTGCGGCTCGCTGTAGAGCAAGGCGCCACTGGAATCGGAGACGGTCTTCATCAGGATCGTGTCATTCGGGTTGGGCGTGTCGGGATCTCCCGCCGAGCTCAGGAAGTAGCGGATGACTTCGGCCCCGGGCGTATCCGGGTCGATGTCCGCGATGAAGGTCACCGAGTCCCGCCAGGCGGAATGAATCGATGGTTGCGTGGGATCCTTCCCATAGCTCACGTGCCGGAAGTCGTCGGCCAACTTCTCCAATCCGGCGCGGGCATTCTGTTGCATCTCCAGGGTGATCTTCTGCTGATCGTACGATTCGCGGCTGGTCGTCAGTACCTGCACGAGGCCGATCATGACCATCCCTAGAATCACCAGCACGACCATCATTTCGACCAAGGTGAAGCCCCGGCGACTCGACGGTTGTGGTCTGGCTTTCATCATAGTGTCCCCCTTCTGGAAGTCCCCACCCTAGAGCAACACCCGGATCCGGCCGGTGCGCACAAGACTGATCCGGGCCGTATCGCCATGGGCGTTGCTGAAGGTCAGATGGACCGGTGCATCCGCCGAAGCGACCGTGCCCTGCGGCTCGAGCAGGATGTCCAGGTTCGACGAACTGCCGCCGCACTCCAGGCTGAGACTCACATCGGCGTCCCAGACCGTCGGGTCGACGGGATCGTTGACCCAGGCTCCCGCGTCCCGCCGCTCCGTGACGAAGGAACGCCCGGCGGGATCGAGGGTCACCCGGTAGGGCGTTCGCTTGGCCAGGGCCTTCTGGCGCGCGAGCGCCAACGCCCGGTGAACGTCATAGGCCACCGATTCGACCTTGTCGCGGCGGCCCATGCGGGTGAAATTCGGCACCGCAATGGTCATCATGATCCCCATCACCACCAGCACGATCATCAGCTCGGCCAGACTGAAGCCGGCCTGCCGCCGGTGAGGCTTCCCGGCCGGCACGATCGCGATGCCCCTGCCGTGGGCTGCTCTGCGCTGTAGATGCATGGTCGGCTCCTCTGCGCTTAGTTCGGTAGATAGCTCGCCAGATCGTTCTCGGTTTCGAAAATCTCGGTCCAGCTGACGTCCTTCCAGAGATTCAGCGGCACCGGAAAGCAAGGCGGCGGGAATTCGGTCACATCCAGGTCGTAGTTGTACCGGCGCGTCGGTCCGTCGGCATTGGCCAGAACGCCGGAATTGTTCCAGGGCGCCGCGCTGCCTCCGTTGTAGGTGATGATCGGGCCGTTGATGTTGAGCACCCAGGTGTGGGAGGTGATGTTCAGCTCATCCCATCCGGATCCGGGGGTCGGGTCGTTGTTGTAGGGCGTCTCCCCGCTGATACCATCGAGGTCCAGGTCGAGCGGTCCCGGGCCGGCGCTCGGGTGGTAGCTCTCATAGGTCGACGTACAACGCCAGTTCTTGGTGCAGGACATGAGAGCGGCGTCGATCTGCAGAACCCGCGGTGTGTATCGGTCCAGATAGATGTAGTCATAGGCAATCAGCCCGACGTTGACCGGCGTGCCGGATCCGTTCGGAAGGCCCGTGACGGGGTCAAAGCCGGTGTGGCCGGTGGTGATGTTGTGGGTGATCAGGACATCATCCGTGGCGAAGACCGAGAGGTTCCGGGCGCTGCGACCGTCGAGACGGCCCTGAACGGGCGCATCGTCCTCGAAGAAGATGATGCCGTTGAACTCCGCGGCCTTGAGCATCGCTCCCGTAACACGGTGATTCACGGCCACGGCAGCATAGGTGATGATCGTATCGCCGGGGGAGAGCGTCGTATTGCAGAAGTCGAACAGCCCGAAGTCCAGGGGCCCGGTGCCCAGCCCGAGGGGATCGTCGCCGCCGCTGAGGTTGATGTAGATGCCTACCTCGCCGGTGCCCTCGCAGTCGCATTCGGCGGCCAAACCCTTGGCCATGTTGCGGGTGAGGGCGAAGTCGGCCGAGTTTTGCAGGTCGATTTCGTCGGCGCCGGTGACATAGCCGCGATGGAAGATGCCGCTGCTGGCGTTGGGAATGTTGCCGACGGTCGCCACGAACTCCAGGAACTGCACGGCATCGCCGCCGCAACCGGTCGGCAGGCCGAGGTCGCCGCCGACATACACCTCACCGGTGAGCACCGCGCCGCAACTGTAGCTGGTGCCGGCGGCCGCCACGAAGCGGGCGTACTTGAGGAAGCTGTCGTGCACGATCTCGGCCTTGACGCGCCGCACCGTCCCGTTGTAGCGCCCTTCGGCCACGAGCGTGTAGCCGTTGGCCCGGTAGGCGGCGATGCCCAATCCGGCGATGTCGCTGGCCTCGGCCTTGACCTCATAGGTGCCGCCCCAGGACAGGGTATCGGCCAGCGCGAAGTCCGGACGGCCGTCGCCATCGCTGTCCTCGATCGTGGCGGTCATGTCCTGCACGGTGCGCTTGGCGAAGGCAATGCCGGTCTCGGCCGCCGCCAGCGCGCGCAGGCTGTCCCGGTAGTATCCGGATGTCCGTCGTTCCGCGACCGAGGTCAGCACCATCGTGGTGCCGATCATCGAGAGCGAGCCCAGGATCAGAAGGGCCATCAGCAGCGCCGATCCCCGCTGGTGGTCGCGCGGGCGCCGGCAGCCGAGGCGGAGTCGCTGGATCCAAGGGTCATTGCAAGATACGCGCATGATCATCCCCCGATCAGATGCCCATTCTCGAGACGGCGAATTGCATGTCGAGCGAACGGGTCTGCCCGTTCTCGACCCACGACATGGTGATCACGACCGTGACCATCCCCTCGACGATCTCGGCGTCCTGGGTGTGGTCGCGGACGGCGACCTCACCCCGGCCGCTGGGACCGAGCTGCTCAGATACGTGGTCGGCCCAGATCTGGCAGGGGAGGGTCAAGGAGCCGGGGTCGTCGGTGTCGATGCCGTGGAACATTGTGATCAGGTGGTCATAGTTGTTGCTCAGGATCTTCTCGCGGATCTCCTCGGCCAACGATACGGCGCTCGTCTCGGCGCGGCCGTAGTAGGCATGGCGCTGCGAGAAGATGAACAGCCGGCCGACCGACAGGATGCCGACGGCCAGGATCGTCAACGCGATCAGCATCTCCGTCATCGTGAATCCGCCACAGGATCTGAGCTTGCGCCGGATGCTTGCTTTGCGATTCATGGACCTGACCCCCCGCCGGAGAATGGACTTTTCTGGGCGCTGCCCGCGGCTCGAAACCGCAGTTCGAGCAGGCAGGCTTCATCACTGATATTGCCTGCACATCACATTCCGGGTGGCGTTTCCCAAGGCTGGATTGGGCCAGAGTGCTAGGTGCTGAAGGTAGAAGACCTTCAGCGGGTAGGTGCAACCCGGGTCTCAAGTGCGCTATCCTGGCCGAGGAAGCCAGGCGCCCCGGGCCCGGCAGTCTGCACGCTGGCCCGTGCAGACTGCCAGCCGGCTCAAGTGGCCGATTCCCGCCACGCGGCCCGGGGAGGGACACGGCCGATCGATTCTCCGGCGACCAAAGAGTTCGGTCCCGCAATTGGCCTGTCGGGCAGGATCTGGTAGATTCCCTGGGTTCGCGGATGGGCCGGGGGTTTTTGGAGGCATGGCATGTTTGGCGTGGGAACCCAGGAAGTCCTGGTGATCTTGTTGGTCGCGCTGCTGCTCTTTGGCGGCAAGCGGATTCCCGAGATCGCGCGTTCGCTGGGCAAGGGAGTGGGGGATTTCCGGCGGGCGATCCACGAGGTCCAGCGAGAGGTGGATCTGGAGCTGCTGAAGGATGCCACCGCCGAGGAGGCGCGCCGCGGGTCGGCGCGCTCTTCGCCGGGGAACGGCCCCGCGCCCGAATCCTCCTCGACCGCCCCTGCGGGCGCTGCGCCGACCCCGCCGGCCGAAACGAAGCCCTAGGCACGCGCATGGTTCCGTCGAAGACCCCGCCGCAGCTCTGCATCATCGCGGGTCGTTGGCGCCGGCGACGCATCCGGGCCGTTGCGGGGCTGGCGATCCGGCCTACCCAGGGCAAGGTCCGCGAGGCGATCTTCGGCCGGCTGCAAAGCCGGCTTGGCCGGGCGCGGGTCATCGATCTGTTCGCGGGAAGCGGGGCGCTGGGACTCGAGGCGCTCAGCCGAGGTGCGGCCCAGGTGCTGTTCGTCGAACAGGACCCGCGGGCCTTGCAGGTTCTGCGGAGCAATGTGGCCGCCCTGGCGGCGGGCGATTCGTGTCGGATCGTCGCGGGCGACGTGTTTTCCTTTCTGCGCGGTGCGCTGGGTCCGCCCGTTGCGGTGGATCTACTGCTGGCCGATCCCCCGTACGGCGGCCTGTCGCGGCAGGTCGCCGAGGCCTGCCGGGAGCCGCAGGGCCTGGTATGGGGGCCTGGGGCCCTGCGCGTGATCGAGTGTGCCAAAGACGATCCAGACTGGGAAACCGCGCCCGGGTGGCGTAGATTGCCAGATCGGTGCTATGGCAAGACCCGGGTGGTCATCGAAGAGAGGAAGGAGTAGGGGATGGGGCGCGACGAGCCGGTCAGGGCGGGCAACGGTGGGCCGGTCAAGGTAGGGATGTTCCCGGGCACGTTTGATCCGGTCACCCGTGGGCACCTGGACATTGCCCGCCGGGCCCTCCTGCTGTGCGATCGGCTGATCATTGCGGTGGCGCATCGCCATCACAAGAGCGCGCTCTTCGACATCGATCAGCGCGTGGCGATGGTCGAGGAGGCCCTGCCCGCGGCCCTGCAGGGGCGGGTTGCCGTGAAGCCGTTCACGGGACTTCTGGTGAACTTCGCCAAGGAGCAGGGAGTGCGGGTGGTGATCAGGGGTCTGCGGGTGATCTCCGATTTCGAATACGAGTTTCAGATGGCCTTGATGAACAAGCGCCTCTGGCCGAGCATCGAGACCATCTTCCTGATGCCGGGTGAGGAGTTCATCTACCTGAATTCGACCCTGGTCAAGGAGGTCGCGCGATGCCATGGGCGGACCGTGGAGTTCGTGACCCCCAATGTGGCGGCCGTGCTCGAGAAGCAGTTCGGCCCCGCGCGGGAAGATTGAGCAGTGGCTCTGCTCGGCCGGCATCCCTCATGCTATGGGCTGAAGCAAGCCGAGGATCGCAACGGGGTGGCGCCAGGCGGCGCAAAGAGGAGATAGGGCGGCATGCCGACGTACGTCTATGAGTGCCGGAAGTGCGGACATCGCTTTGAGATCCTGCAGAGCATCACCGATCCACCCCGCAAGCGGTGCCCCGAGTGCCGCGGAGCGGTGCGGCGGGTCCTCATGCCGGGCGGGGGCCTGATCTTCCACGGCAGTGGGTTCTATATCACGGACTACAAGCAGAAGGAGGTGGCGGCCAAGGAGGCCGCTTCGCGATCGGCTGCCGCGAAAGAGGCCGGCGGCAAGGCCAACGAAGCCGGCAAGGAGGGTGGCAAGGAAGCGGCCAAGGAGGCGGTCAAAGGCACCCGCAAGCCACCGGGGCCGGGAGGCACCGCGAAACCTGCCGATGGCGGCGCGCAGAAGGGCACATGACTCAGTCCGGGCCGGCCGGCTGGGGTGGGTGTGAGGTCCCGGCCGACGGGGACCGACCCCGCGGGGGAAGAACGGGATGTTTCTAGACGAGTGCTCCATCCGGGTGGCGGCCGGCCATGGCGGGGCGGGCTGCATCTCCTTCCGGCGGGAGAAGTTCGTTGCCCGGGGTGGTCCCGACGGGGGCGATGGGGGTCATGGGGGATCGGTGTTCGCACGGGTCAATCCCAATCTGCGCACGTTGAATCACCTGCGCAACACGCCGACTTTTCGGGCCGCGAACGGGAAGCCGGGCATGGGCAAGCAGATGTTTGGCGCCGGGGGCGGCACCCTATGGATCGAGGTTCCCCCAGGCACGGCGATCGTGGACGAAGAGAGCGGGGAGTTGCTGGCCGATGCCGTGGAGCCCGGCCGCGAGATAGTGCTGGCGCAGGGTGGCCGGGGTGGCAAGGGAAACGTCCATTTCAAAGGCCCCACGCGACGCGTCCCACGCATCGCCGGAAAGGGGACCCCGGGAGAGAGCCGCTCGCTGCGTCTGACCCTGCGCCTGCTGGCCGATATCGGACTGGTCGGTCTGCCGAATGCCGGCAAGTCCACGCTGCTCTCGCGACTGTCGAACGCCCGTCCGAAGATCGCCGACTACCCGTTCACGACCCTGGAGCCGAAGCTCGGCATCGTTGGGCTGAGGGGGTTCCGGTCGGTCCTGGTCGCTGACCTGCCGGGTCTGATCGAAGGGGCCTCGGAGGGCAAGGGATTGGGACAGCGGTTTCTGCGCCACATCGAACGTACGCGCTTTCTGCTGATTCTGATCGATGCTCTGGATCCAAGGCCGGCGGCGACCTTCGAACTGCTTCGCCATGAACTCAACGAGTGGAGCCGCGAGCTGGGACGACGGCGCTATCAGGTCTGTTATAGCAAGATCGATCTTCTCGACCAAGCCGGCCGGGCAGCGTTGCCCGATCTGGGTGATCGAGAGGCGCTACGGTTTTCGGCGCATACGGGGGAGGGGATCAAGGATCTGCTGAGGGTGTTCGAAGAACAGACAGCGGGTGTCGAGCTACCGGGTCGACCGGATGCGCTGTCGGCCGGCGGCCAGCCGGCGGGGCCGGGCGAGCCGGACGGCGCCGTTGCCGGGACCCTGGGCGGGGAACCGGCGGGCGCGCCGGGCAGCGATTGCCCCTGGCCGCGGGAGTGGGTGATTCCGAAACGCGCCGGTGCTCTGCCGGCGCCCGCACCAGAGGAGGAGGAGAATTGAACGAGCGCAAGGAACTGCCGCTGCGACCGCCGCCGGGACGCGGCTCGGGCAGTGAGGGGGCGCAGCTGGAAAGCGCAAGGAACTACGTGGAACGCTTGCGCGGCGAGCCCGCGGAGGTGGCTGTTCCCAAGCTGATCGAGGTACTCGGCGATGAGTCCTGGTATCTGCGTGAGCGCGCCGCGGACGCCCTGGTCGGGTTCGGAACCCTGGCGGCCCCGGCCCTGGAAGTCGCCGCCCGGTCGGGGCTCTGGTACACGCGGGCCGCGTCCCTGCGTGTCCTGGGGCGTCTCGGCGAGGGGCACGGCCTCACCCTGGTCATGCGCCACCTGGATGACGCCAACAACACGATTGCCGAGGCGGCCCAGCGGACCCTGCTCGACTATTGCGCGGGCGGCCGGTCCCTGGTGGTGGCCAAGTTGCTCCACGCGCGTGGAGAGGCCTTCCGCGAGAAGGTGCTCGGGCAGCTCAGCCGCCGTGAGCCGGATCTGACGGCCCGACTGCGGCGTTTGGTCGAAGCCACGGAGTTCATGGGACCCGAGGGGGCCCTTGAGAAGGAGGAGCAGGCGCGTTTGGTCGAGGAGGTCTCCGACGCTCAGTTCGGCGTGACCTGGAGCCGCCTGGGACCGTCCGAGAGCCTGCCCGCACCCGGCCATCATCTGGTGCACTATCTACGGGGGGAAGAGAAGGATTGATGGCGCCGGCGGCCAGAGGGAAGGGGGCGGCGCCGAGCCCGAGCCGGGCCTGGGTGCGGGATGCAGCCGTCGGCGAGCCGGCCCATGCGCCCGGGGGTGTGCGCTTGCCACCGTCGGGCCGTTGCTTTCCACCCCGTTTGCGCGATGTGCATGAAGAGATTCCCCTGTGGGTCCGTTCGACGCGCTATGCGGTCGCGGGGCTTCCCGGGCTCTGGGAGCGGCCCACGGTTGCGATCGTCGGCGCGCGCGGCGCGAGCGCGGCGGGGCGGGAACTGGCGCGGGAGATGGCCTGGGGGCTGGCGCGTCAGGGCGTGTGCATCGTGAGCGGACTGGCCTTGGGAATCGACGCGGCTGCCCATGAGGGCGCCTTGCTGGCGGGCGGCCTCACCGTGGCCGTCCTGGCCGGCGGGTTGGATCGTATCTATCCACCGGAGAATGTGCCGCTGGCCGCAGAGGTCATGGCACATGGCGCGCTGCTCTCGGAATGGCCGGCGGGGACCACGGCACAGGGCTGGCGCTTTCCGCGCCGCAACCGCTTGATCAGCGGTCTGGCCGATGCGGTGGTGCTCGTGGAGGGTAGCGCCCGGAGCGGGGCCCTGCACACCGTGCGGTATGCTCTCGACCAGGGCCGCGAGGTGTTTGCCGTGCCCCGGGATCCGCTGATCCCGGGCAGTGTAGCTCCCAATCGCCTTCTGCGGGATGGGGCGGTGCCGGCCACCTGTGCGGGAGACATTCTCGACCAGCTGGCTCCGGCGTCGCGCGGCGGGGCCGGCACCCTCTCGGGCGGAGCCGCCCCACCCGCAAGCGCCTCCGTCAGGCCGGCGCCCGCGCCGCCCGCGGCCGCGATCCCCGTCAACGGCCACCCGGAAGCTGGTCCCGACCAAGACGGGCCCGGCCAAGACAGGCCCGGCCAAGACGGGCCCGGCCAAGACAGGCCCGGCCAAGACAGGCCCTGCCAAGACGGGCCCAGTGAAGGCGGTCTCTGCCAAGGTGGTCTCAGTGAAGACGGTGCCTGCGCGGCACGCATTCGCCACTATTTGCGCCGGCATGGAACCGGCAGCGTCGAGGCGCTCCTGGTGGCGCATCCTGATCTGCCGGCGGCCGGCATGCTCAGCGCCCTGATGCAGATGGAGATCGAGGGAGAGGTGCGGCAGGATGGGCGCGGGGGCTGGCGCCGGTGTGCGTCATAGGCGGGAATGGGATGGCGCATTATCGGAGTGATCAGGAAGCGCGCCGCCGGCGGCTGAAGCACTACCTGGAGTACGGGTTGCTGCGCGCCGTCATGCTGCTTCTCGGGCTTCTGCCTCTGGGCCTCTGCCTTTTCATCGCCCGCCGGCTCGGGGACGCGGCCTTCTCGCTCGTGCGGTTTCGGCGGCGCGTGACCCTCGAGAATCTGCACGCCGCCTTCGGCGACCGCTATACCGGCCGCGAGTATGTTGGCATCGCGCGCCGTTGCTACCGCAACTTCGCGATGACGTTCGTGGAGATCCTGCGCTTTGAGCGGGAGTCGCAGGCCGACTTGGTGGCGCGCACCGACCTCGAGGGCCTGGAGCACATGCAGGCGGCGCAGGCCAGGGGCAAGGGCATCGTGTACTTGACCGCCCACGTGGGGAATTGGGAGAGCATGGGCGCGGTCATCCGCCACTACGACCATGCCCTGACCGTGATTTCCGGCGATCAGAAGAATCTATTCGTGGATCGTCTTATCAAACGCATCCGCGCGAAGATCGGCATGCAACAGATCCCGATCGGTTCGTCCCTGAAGGCCGTCCTGCGGGTGCTGCGGGCCAATGGTCGCGTGGCGCTGGTGGCCGACCAGGACGCGGGACGCGACGGCCTGTTCATCCCCTTCTTCGGACGCTTGGCCTCCACGTCGGTGGGACCGGCGCGATTCGCGGTGCGCACCGGCGCCTCGGTGGTGATCGGTCTGGATCGGCGCACAGCGCGCGGCCGTCACGTCGGCCGGCTCTATCCACCCATTGTGAGCCGGCCGGAGGCGCCCGCCGAGGAGGAGGAGCGCCGCATCCTGGCCGAATACACCCGCGTCCTGGAGGAGTACGTGCGCGCGGCGCCGGAGGAGTGGTTCTGGATGCATCGCCGTTGGAAGACCCGGCCGGAGGCGCCGCAGCGGCTGGATGTGCAAAGAGGAGCGCAAGCGTGAAGCTGTTGAGTTACGGGCCGGCCGGCGCCGAGCGGCCAGCGGTCCTGGTTGGGGAGGAACAGATTCTCGACCTGGCGGCCGTCTTTGTGCACTGGCCGCGATCATGGCGTCAGCTCCTGGCCGCGGACCTGTTGCCGGAGGTGAAGAGGATCGTGCAGGCCGGCCGTTTCGACAGCGATCATCTGCGTCCCCTGGCTGACATCATCTGGGCGCCCCCGATCCCGAATCCGAGCAAGATCATCGCCCTGGGACGCAACTATCCCAGTCACGCGGCCGAGCAGAAGCGCGCCGTCTCCGAACGGCCCCTGCTGTTCGCCAAAGCCCCGTCCTGCCTGCTGGCGCACCGCGGCCGTATCATCGTGCCGGCCCACGAAGGCAAGCCGGACGCCGAAGCGGAGATGGCGCTGATCATCGGCCGCCGGGCCAAGCAGGTTGCCGAAGATGTCGCTCTGGAGTACGTCGCGGCCATCACGGCCTTCAACGACGTCAGCGGGCGTGAGGCCCAGTTCGGCGACAAGCTCTGGTTGCGGGGCAAGAGCTACGACACCTTCGGTCCGGCGGGTCCCTGGGCAGTCACGCTTGACGAGGCCGGCGATATCGATGACCTGCAGATCTCCCTGCGAGTCAACGATCGCGTCTGGCAGGCCGCCTCGACGGCGGAGATGATGGTGTCAAGCCGGCAGATCGTGGCCTACGTCTCGGCCCAGATGACTTTGCTGCCGGGGGATCTGATCGCAACCGGTACACCGGCCGGGGTGGGCGTCTTCCAGGAACCGCCGCTCTTCCTACAGGACGGAGACCGTGTCGAAGTCTGCCTCGAGAAGGTCGGCACGCTGCAGAACAGCGTTGTGCGGGCGGGCGTGAAGACCGGAACCGACAGGTGACCAGGCCGGCGGGCGACCCGGGTCGACAGGCAACCCGGGCCGACAGGCGACCCGGGCCGACAGGTGACCGGGCCGACAGGTGACCGGAACCGACAGGTGACCGGGGCCGGCGGGGGGCCGCACGCCCAGGTCATCCCTGTGCGATCCGGCTGGCAGCCTCTCTCCTAGTCGTAGTACTCCAGGCCCAGGTGAGTGATCAGATCCTCACCCTTCAGGTGCCGCAGCGTGTTCTTGAGCTTCATCAGCTGAATGAACAGATCATGCTCGGCATACAGGTCGCGCGCGTGAATCGGGCTCTTGAAGTAGAAAGACAACCACTCCTGAATCCCACGCATGCCCGCACGAGCGGCCATGTCGAGAAAGAGCGCCAGATCGAGCACGATCGGAGCGGCCAGGATCGAATCGCGGCACAGAAAGTCGATCTTGATCTGCATCGGGTAGCCCAACCAGCCGAAGATGTCGATGTTGTCCCACCCTTCCTTGTTGTCACCCCGCGGCGGGTAGTAGTTGATCCGCACCTTGTGGTACAGATCCTTGTAGAGCGTGGGGTAGAGGTGGGGCTGGAGAATCGAGTCCAGGACCCCGAGCTTGCTCTCCTCCTTGGTCTTGAACGATTCGGGATCATCGAGGACTTCGCCGTCGCGATTGCCCAGGATGTTGGTCGAGAACCATCCGGAAAGACCGATCAGGCGCGCCTTGAATCCGGGCGCTAGAATGGTTTTCATGAGGGTCTGCCCGGTCTTGAAATCCTTGCCTCCAAGCGGCGAGCCGGTCTGCTTGGCGAGCTGCTCCAAGGCGGGAATGTCCGCGGAAAGATTGGGCGCGCCGTTGGCGTAGGGGATCCCTTCGGCGATGGCCGCATACGCGTAGATCATGCTGGGAGCGATGGCCGGATCGTTCTTCTTGAGGCCCTCCTCGAAGGCCTCGATCGACTGGTGAACCGCGGCTTCCTTGAGGAACGTCTCGGTGCTGGCGCACCAGATCATGACCAGCCGTTCGCAGCCGTTGGCCTGCTTGAACGAGCGAATGTCCTCGCGCAGGGCTTGGGCGAGTTCGAACAGCGTGCCCCGCTTCTTCACATGGGGTCCGTCGAGCTTCTTGACGAAGCGTTGATCGAAGACGGCTTCCATTGGACGGACACCTTCGAGCTCGGGCCGAACCTTCTCCAGAAGCCCTGGATCGAGCACCCCCGCCTTGAGAGCGGCTTCATAGGCGTTGTCGGGGAAGATATCCCAGGCGCCGAAGACGAGATCGTCGATGGGCGTCAGAGGCACGAACTCCTTGATCAGCGGGGAACGGTTATCGGTGCGCTTCCCAAGGCGGATGGTGCCCATCTGGGTCAGCGTGCCGATCGGTTCGGCCAGCCCCTTGCGCATGGCAAAGACCCCGGCCATGAAGGTGGTGCTCACCGCGCCGAGGCCCGGTGTGAGGATCCCCAGTTTTCCTTTGGCGGGGGCGATCTGGACTGGCGTAGACATACGAACCTCCTTACGTACGGGTGCGTCTCGGTTGGCGGCGGCGTGCCAGCCACCGTGCCCCGCTACGCTAGCGCCGGAGCAGGGATCATAGAACCGTATAGTATTTATTGATGCCATAACCTATGTTTATGGGTAGGGATATGCCACACGGGTCGCCTGGTGGGAGGAGCGGGTCATGGACCTGGATGCCTTGAGAAGCTTCGTATGGACGGTGCGGTTGGGGAGCATCACTGCGGCAGCCCGGCGGCTCTATCGAACCCAGCCGGCGCTGAGTGTCCAGATCCAGGCGCTGGAGCGGGAGATGGGGGACCGTCTGCTGGTGCGCGAAGCGCGCGGTGTGCGGCCCACGGCGGCCGGAGACGTTCTCTACCGGCGTGGCCAGCAACTGCTGCGGGAGGCCGATGACATCCTCGATGAGCTGCAGTCGGCCGGATCGCTGCAGCGGGGCCGGTTGCGGCTGGGGGCCACGGATCTGATGGCGATCCACTTCCTGCCGCGCGTGCTGAAACGGTACCGGCGGCGCTTCCCCGCAGTGCAGATCGCCGTGGAGGTGGAGGGCTCGCGGGGCTTGCGCGACCGCGCCCTGCGCGGGGACCTGGATCTGGCATTCGTCACTTTGCCCCAGGAGCACCCCGACCTGGACGTGCGCCTACTGCAAGAAGATGAGATCGTCTGGATCACTGCCCCGGATCACCCTCTGGCGCGGCGGCGGCAGGTGCCCGTCGAGCGGTTGGCCGGGGAGTGGATCATCCAGCACCGGGGCGATTCGGTGAGCCGGGCCGAGATCGAGCGCGTCCTCCGGGAACGCGGCCTGGCCCAGGAGGCGGCCATGGAGGTCAGTTCCCCCGAGGCGATTCGGGAGCTGGTTGCGCTCGGGTTGGGCGTCGCACCCCTGACGCGCTCCCAGGTGAGGGCCGACCTGCAGAGCAGGCGCCTGGGGAGCTTCCGGGTGGAGGGCCTGCGCATGACGCGCCGCAGCGGCCTGATCCGAAGGAAGGACGCCCCCCAGCTTCGCGCGGCGTCGGCACTGCTGTCGCTGCTCCCCGGCCCGCACTGAACGCGCAGATGGCGGCCCGCGAGACGAGCCGGCCGGCTAGCGCGCCGCGGCCCTGGAGTGCTTCTCGCGCGGAACGAAGGCCTTCAGACCTTCAGAAACAACATGCATTGCAGCGCGCAAGTCGTTCTCGTTGAGAACGTAAGCGATACGGACCTCGCTGGCGCCCGCGCCGGGAGTGGCATAGAAGCCGTTGCCCGGGGCCATCATGGTGGTCGCGCCCGAGACGGAGAAATCGGTCAGCAGCCAGGTGACGAACTCCTCCGCATCCGGGACCGGGAGCTTGGCCATGATGTAGAAGGCTCCCTGGGGCAACTGGCAGACCACACCGGGCATCGTCTGGAGCTGCTCGAAGACCACGTCACGGCGGCGGCGGTACTCCTCGATGCTCTTGTCGAAATAGCTCTTGGGGAGTCCAAGGGCGGCAGTGGCCATCACTTGGCCGAGCGTCGGGGGCGAGAGCCGGGCCTGGGCGAACTTCATCGCCGCGGCCACGATCGCGCCGCTCCTCGAGACCAGGCAGCCAATTCGGGCTCCACAGGCACTGAAGCGCTTCGAAATCGAATCGACCATGATGGCATGCTCGGCCAACTCCGGATAGCTCAGGATGGAGATGGGTGTCTCTTCCGCATAGCAGAATTCGCGGTAAACCTCGTCGGAAATTACTGCAAGACCATGCTTTAGCGCCAGCGCTGTCAAGCGGTCGAGTTCCTCACGGGTGTAGACGCGCCCGGTGGGATTGCTCGGGTTGCAGATCACGATGGCTCGGGTCCGCCCCGTGATTCGCTCCTCGAGCGCCTTGGTCGGGGGCAGAGCATAGCCATCCTCGGGCCGCGCGGTGACGGGAATCACTTCGACGCCGAGCAGGGCGGCATAGCCGTTGTAGTTGGCATAGAACGGCTCGGGAATCAGCACCTGGTCACCAGGATCGCAACAGACACCCAGTGCGAAGAGGATGGCCTCGCTTCCGGCCGTGGTCACCAGCAGATTCTCCGGTCCGATCTCGAGGCCGGCCCGAGCATAGTATGCGATCAGGGCCTTGCGAAACAGTGGGATGCCTCCCGAGGGGCTGTACTCGAGCACTCTGATGTCGGCGTTGCGGATCGCCTCCCACATGACGGAGGGCGTGGCGATGTCCGGCTGCCCGATGTTCAAGTGGTAGACGTGGATGCCCCGGGCCTTGGCCGCATCCGCCAACGGCACCAGTTTGCGGATGGGGGACGCGGGCGCAATACCAGCACGTTTCGATAGATCCATCACTCCTCCAGACTCAAGAAGTCCTACTTGAAGCCGATCTCCCTAGGTGGCTCCTGGTTTGCGGAAACCGGGATCGTTCCATGGCGCTTCTCGAAACCTGAAATGTTGCGATCCAGAACCTCGCGCAATGACTTGGCATTCTGCGGGGCCATGATGATCCGAGAATACACCTTGGCCTTGGGCGTGCCGGGAACCATACGAGCGAAATCCAAGATGAATTCGGAGGCGGAGTGGGTGATCAACACAAGGTTGGCGTAGATTCCCTCGGCCTCCGTCTCACCGAGTTGAACCTGCACCTGCTTCGGTGGTGGGACCGCTCCGGGGCTCCTGAGCTGGGCATCCCTGGGGCCTTCTGCCATTGCACTTTCCTCCATGGTGCGAACACCGCTCCCCGCGGAGTTCGATCCGAGGCGCCGGGCCAACAAACAAGACGGGAGGCAATCGCCGCATGACATCCTGTCCTGGCGACCAGCATCGCCACAAACCCTGCGATCTACCCGTCCGCGTGGGCGGCGAGTATACCAGAGCCACCTCGACAAGCGACACGGATTTGTCTTCGGGCGACCGCGGCGCCCTGAAGATCTACCAGGCTCAGGACTGGGAGGAGGCGGTGGGGGTTGCCTTGGAGGGATTCGTGGAGGCTCCGGCGGTGCCGGCGTCGATGGCGCTCTTTCTGCGCTACGAGGCCGCCAGCGATCACCTGCGCGGCGTCGCGCTGCGGTCATTGGCCGACCCCGGAGCCCGCCCGGCGCCGCGCTACCGTGGCAAGCCGGCCGGGCCGGGCGCGGCCGCACGCACCAGCCGCGCCGCGGCGGCGAACCTGGAAATGGCTCTTCAGGGATTGGTCCTTTCGCTCCGGGAACATCCGCGGCCGTGGGCGCAGGTGTGCCGGGAACGCGCGGGGACCATCGTTGCGGCCGTCGCCGAAGCGGAACTCTGCGAGCTTCTGCCGGTCCTCCGGGAGGAGGAATCGGACCTGGCGTTGCTTCCGGTGCACGCCGGTGACTGCCTTGCCGGGGTGGTCGTGCTGCAGTTGCCGCACGCCGCGGCCCGGCCGGGATGCCCGGACTTGACCGCCGCCGAGACCTTGGCCGCCCATTTGGCCCGGGCCCTGCAGCGGCTCGACACCGGCGATGAGCAGGCCGCCCGCATCCGGTCGTATCAGGCTGTTGAGGAAGCCGGGCATGCGCTGGTCAAGGTGAGCAATCTGCCCGATCTCTTCTCGATCCTGGCACGGGCGGCCACCCAGGCGCTGGAAGCCCAGCGAGCCGTGTTGTGGAGCTACGATCAATCGTCGCAGCGGCTGGATCTGGCGGCCCAGCATGTCGCCGTCAGCTCGGAGGCGATGGATGCGCTCTTGCCGCGCCTGAAGGAGGTCGCCGACCGATGTGCCGCAAGCGGCGCGAGCTTCCTCTACCGCGACCTGCGCAGCGAGGAGGCGATGGATCTGGGAGCCTGGCCGCAGGCCTTGCCGCTGTCGGTCGTGCCGCTGTCGGCCTTCGGTGAGGTCGTCGGCGTCGCCGCGGCCGTGGGCCGGCGCGCTCCGCAGGAGGATCGACCATTCCGGGATACCGAGGAGCGCCTGCTGCAACTGCTGGCCGACCAGGGGGCGGTGGCGGTCAAGGTGGCCCGTCAAGCCGAGCAACTCCGCCACGCCGGCCAACGCCTGAAGGAAATGCAGAAGATGTTGATCGCGGCGGAGAAACTGGCCTCGATCGGCGAACTGAGCGCCCGCCTGGCCGAGGACCTCCGCGGTCCGATCAGCGCCGTGGCCGGCTTCGCGCGCCAGCTGGAGAAGACCCTGCCGGCGCAGGAGACGGTGCGCGATGACGCCCGTATCCTGGCGCAGGAAGCGGCGCGGATCGAAGAAATCCTGGTCGAGCAGATTCAACTCGTCAAGGAGAGCACACCCCGAATGCGCCCGCAGCAGATCAACCGGATCGTGCACGACTGTGTGGCGCTGTTGCGCGAGGAGATGACCGGCCACGGAATCTTCCTCGAGGAGACCTACGCCGACCGGTTGCCGGAGCTTCTTCTCGATGAAGCTCGCATCAAGCACATGCTGATCAACATCCTACGCAACGCCCTGGAGCGAACGCGCGACGGCGATACGATCCGCATCGAAACCGTCCGGGAAGGCGACCGATTGCTGCTCGAAATCGCGCACACCGGCGACAGTCTGCCTGGGGACATCCTCGAGAGCCTGTTCGTGCCGTTTGCCACCGACCGGCCCGCCGGGGCGGGGTTGGGGCTCGCGGTGGCGAATCAGGCCGTCAAGGAGCACGGCGGAGAGATCAGCGTTCGCGCGGAAGGCGAGTGGGGTTCAGTGTACACGATCAGCCTGCCGATTCAGGCGAATCGGGAGCGGCGCGGCCTGACGCCGCGGCGCTCGGGCCGGGAGCGGCGCGGTGGGCGGGCGGCATAGCCGCCGAAGCGAGCAGGCCGGGCATGCTATGGAGGGCCACGATGAAGGCGCAAGCCGGCAAGATTCTCCTGATCGACCGTGATCCGGGCGCGCGAAGTCACTATGGAACATGTCTGCGGCAGCAGGGATTCGCCGTGCACCCGGTGGGCACCGGTCGCGGGGCGCTGCGGGCGCTCGCGCGGGGGCGGCGGCCGGCCGCCGTCGTCTTGGACATCGACCTGCCGGACGGCGACGGAATCGAGCTTCTGGGGAAAATCCTGGCGTGGGACGAACGGATCCCGGTGGTCATCCATTCGGCCGATTGGGGCTCGCGCGGGCACTTCGGTTGCTGGGGTGCCCGGGCCTTTCTGGCCAAGAGCGCAGATTCCACCGCCCTGGCACGTTGCGTGGAGGAAGCACTCACCGAAGCGGTGTCCGAGACCGAAAATGTGGGTTGACCTTGCAAACCGAGATCCTCTACCCTCCGTATTCGCGCAAAGTGGTGCCCTAGCTCAGTTGGTAGAGCACTAGACTGAAAATCTGGGGGTCCCCAGTTCGACCCTGGGGGGCACCACAGCTGCCGGAGGCCCCCCGAACCCTGACAGGTTCGGGGGGCTCCATGCCGATGTAGCTCAGCTGGTAGAGCAGCTCATTCGTAATGAGCAGGTCCGCGGTTCGAGTCCGCGCATCGGCTATGAGAGGCCGACCGGGCAAGCCCTTGCAACGGCCGGTAATTACAAGAGCCCTTGGCATCTACGGGTGCCGGGGCTCTTATCATGCCAACCTACGCTTCCCAACCCAACCCAACCCAACCGCACGTATAACCACTCGGCTGCAGTAGCAGTAGAAGTAGCAGTCTGCGCGTCGCAACCCCCGCGCGCCGACCGGCTCGCACACCACAGACCAAACAGGGGGAAACGATGGACCTAGGTAGGATCCTCGGGGCGCTGGAGGGCGTCCGCGAGGTGAAACCGAACCAGTGGCAAGCGTGCTGCCCGGCGCACGATGACGATGACCCGAGCCTAACGCTCACCCTCGACGGCGAGACGCTGCTCTGGCACTGCCACGCCGGGTGCGGGCAAGAGGACGTTGGGCGCGAGCTGAGGCGCCTCTCGGGCGAGGATGCGAGCCCGAGGCCCAAGGCTGCTTCGCGAGCCCGGCAGAGCAAGCCCCAGGCCGTCGAGGTGGCCCGCTATATCTATAAGGACGCCGAGGGCGCGCCGGCCGCTCGCGTGACGCGCATGAGCGACAAGAGCTTCTACCTGGCCCGACGGGACGGGCAGCAGTGGCAGCGCGGGCTCAACGGCACGCGGCCGCCGCTCTATCACGCGGATGAGATCGCCAGCCGCACGGATGAGCCGATTTGGCTCGTCGAGGGCGAGAAGGACGCCGACCGGCTGCGCGAGCTGGGGCTGCTGAGCAGCACCAACGCCGGCGGGTGCAACGGCTGGCGGCCGGACCTTGCTGGCGATCTGGCGGGCCGCGAGGTCTATCTGCTATACGATGCGGACGCGCCCGGCCGCAAGCGGGTCGAGAGCATACGGCGCGATCTCGAGGGCGTAGCGGCATCCGTGCGGATCGTGGATCTGCCCGGCGCGGACGGCCGTGACGACGGCTTCGATGTGAGCGACTGGCTTGACGCCGGCGGGGATCTCGATCGGCTCATCGGGGCGGTGGCCACGGCGCGAGTCTACGAACCGCCCAAGCCGGTCACGCTCGATGAAGTGATCGAGACGGCTCAACGGGTGCTCTACCTGCCCGATCCCACGGCGCTGCTCGTGGCGCTGGCCACCTATGCGGCCAACCGTCTGCCGGGCGATCCGCTCTGGATCTTCCTTGTGGCCGCGCCCTCGTCGGGCAAGGGCGAGACGCTCAACGCCCTCGAGGATCTGCCCGAGGTCTACGGGGCGGCAACGCTCACCGAGGCTGCGCTGCTCTCGGGCACCTCAGCCCGCGAGACGGCCAAGGACGCCTCGGGCGGGCTGCTCAACGAGATGGGCGAGTACGGCTTTTTGGTGCTCAAGGACTTTGGCAGCGTCCTCTCGATGAAACGAGAGGCCCGTGCGGGCGTGCTCGCAGCGCTGCGCGAGATCTATGACGGGACTTGGGTGCGGCGCCTCGGGACCGATGGCGGCAAGACCCTTGAGTGGCATGGCAAGCTCGGGGTGATCGCGGCGACCACGAGCGCGATCGACCGGCACCACGGGGTGCTCTCGCTCTTGGGCGAGCGGTTTCTCATGTTCCGGCTTCCCGCGCCGGATGATCGCAAGGCCAAAGCCCGCTATGCCGTGGGGCAAGTCGGCCGCGAGGGTGCGTCCCGGGATCTGCTGGCCGATCTAGTGCGGCGCTTCATCGCCGGGCGCGATCTCAGCCGGCCAGCCGTTGAGGTGGCCGAGGCGGATCTCGATCGGGTGGTCACGCTGGCAGACGTGGTGACGCGGGCCCGGTCTGGCGTGCCTCGGGATGATCGCACCAAAGAGATCTCGGATCTCGTCGAGGTCGAGGATACGCCACGCTTTGCCAAGGCGCTGCTGCTGCTCTTGCAAGGCATGGACGCGATCGGGGCGTCTCGCGAGGTCGGATGGCTCTGCGTGACCAAGACGGCACTCGACTGCATCCCGCGCATCCGGCGCGAGGCAATCGAGGTGTTGCGAGGGCTCGATCAGCCCGTGCCCACCTCGCACGTTGCCACGATCGTCGGGGCGCCGAGCACCACCACCAAGCGCGCCCTTGAGGATCTGGCCGCCCACCGGGTGGTGCACCGCACTACCAACTCGCAACAGCACAGCGAGTGGGCGCTCGATCGAGACTTCGAGGCCGACTATCCACGGCAAGATGAGTGCTCACCACTTTTGTCCCCTAACGCACTACCCCATTT
>CAYQJL010000211.1:0-49483 GCA_964417675.1 uncultured bacterium
CAAACTTGCCCTGGAAAGAATGGCGTTTTCACCCGGGGGTCAATCCTGTTCGGGCTGCGACGATCGCTCGGGCAGGGATGGGTGTTCGGGCTGCGATGATGGCTCGGCCGGCAATGGGCGTTCGCGCATCGCCGACCGCGGCGGGGTATGGAAGAAGGCTCCCAGGACCGCCTCCTCCAGTCTCCGGCGAAACTCGGGAGTGACGGGATGAACGAGATCCTGATAGGAGCCGTCCTTCTGCTGGCGGCTCGGCATGGCCACGAAGAGTCGGTGCTGTCCCTGGATGACCTTCAGATCCCGGATCACGAGGCAGTCGCACAAGGTGATGCTGGCGAAGGCCTTCAGCTTGACCTCGTCGCGCCGGGAGATGCGCACCTCGGTGATCTCGAGCATGGTATCCGCGCTAGTGGCCTTCTGGGAGGTCTGGGCGTCCACGGCGGCCTCCTTGGTGTCATAGCCCTGCAACACTCAGAACGTCACACGAACACGACCGCAGTATAACACAATCGTATTCCGGGTTAGGCGGGCCTTCTTGGGCGTCAGATCTTCCGGATCGACTGGCCCGGTCAAGCGTGAAGCGGATCCAGCAATTTTGAAGCAACTGGGAAGTAACTAGCTTATGGAGTAGAGGTTACAAAGTTGCTCCCGATCGCGGCTCCAGGCCGACGCCAGGCCAGCGCCCGCCCAACGCCCGCCCAACGCCCGCCCAACGCCAGGCCAGCACCAGGCCGGCTCCAGGCCGACGGGGCGCCCGGTGGCCTGCGTGAAAGCCCCCCAGTAGGTCGACTTTCGGGCCTTTTCCTTGTCTTGCAACTTCAGGTCCTCTATAATCACAAGTTACGGTGTAAGCAGGGATGCCGAATCGCGACCGAAAGAAGAGAAACGGCTCTGTCCGCTGGTAGGGATTTGCCGCGCGAACGTGAGAGCCTAGGTAGCTAACCCCGGGTCCTTGCCTCTTTCTGGCTGGCCCCAGAAGGAACTGCTCCGCTTCCCTGAAACACAGCTCTGCGGTTCCCGAGCCAAGGCTCTGTCGGTCCGAGCCGCGGCCCCGCCTCCCCAGTAAGCAGACCTGTTGTCCAGGCAAGCACATCCCGTGAGGAGGAATCATGAACCCGCAGCGCTGCATTGCGTCTTGTCACAGCCACCACGCGCTGACCCTGTGTCTTGGACTCGCTGCCCTGTTTCTGGCCGGTGCGTTTGTGCCGGTGGGAGCCGAGGACATCACCTGGGACAACCCATCGGGCGGCGGTTGGAATGCCTCCGCGAACTGGGACCCTCAGGATGTTCCCGATGAGGCCGGCGAGGTAGCGATCGTACCCGCGGGCGCGGGCGAGTACACGATCTCTCTGGACACATCGCCCGGCATCGATGCCCTTGCCATCAATAACGCCGAGGCAACCCTGACCTTGGGCTCGAATACCCTCACCCTGCTCGAGGTCGAGGGTCTGTCGAACCACGGCCTCGTTCTGGCCAACAGCGGAACGGGCGTGATCATGGGCCTGATCCGCAACCATGCCGATGGACGGATCGAGATCGTACCGGGCCGGCACCTGCAGTTCTCCGCCCCGGCCGTGGAGAATGACGGGCTCATCCTGGTCCACAACGCGAGCAGCTCGAACAACGCGATCCTGACATTCCTGGAAGACGCCGGCCTGTCGGGGTCGGGAGAGCTCATCCTGCATACGAATGGGGTGGTGAGCGATGCTCAACTGCTCACCACGCCCGGCACGCTGCTGACCCAGCAGGCGCCTCATCGCATCCGCGGGGCCGGCACCATCGAGGCGGCGCTGGTGAACCATGGCGAGATCTTCGCCGATCAGGACGCCACGGTCCTGTTGCTCACCGCGAACCCCAAGAGCAACCATGGGACCATCGGCGCCACCGGGACGGGCCTGCTCGAGCTGCGGGCCTTCACCCTCACGCAGGCCGGCGCCGGGACGCTTCTGGCGCAGGACGGCCCGATCGATCTGCGGCAAGACATGATCGTGGTCGGAGGCGCCCTTGCCTCCACGGGCAGCGGCCGGATCGAGTGCGCCTATGGCACCACCCGCCTCGAGGATGTCTCCATCGACGGCCTGTTCCAGATCCGCAGCGCCGTGACGCTCGAGCTGGCCGGCGACACGATCGAGAACAATGGCGAGATGGTCCTGCACTACGACACGAGCATAAACAACTCCTACCTGCAAATCGTCGATGACCTGACCCTCACCGGAGACGGCACGCTGCGGATGATGATCGCGTCCAGCTCGACCGCTGACGCCGTCATCGCGAGCGTCGGGCCGGCCGTGCTGACCCACGACAGTGGTCACACGATTCACGGGGGCGGCGAGATCAGCGCCTATCTCGAGAACCACGGTGTGATCTTCGCCGATCAGGAGGATGCGCTGCTGGCGCTGAAGACCAATCCCAAGACCAATCATGGGACCATCGGCGCCAGGGAAGCGGGCAAGCTCGAGCTGCAGACCTTTACCCTCACGCAGACCGGCGCCGGGATGCTGCTGGCAGAGGATGCCGGGATCGAGCTGGGACCGAACAGTGTCGTGAGCGGCGGGCTCCTCTCTGCCACCGGCAGCGGCTGGTTCGAGTGTACCGATGGCACCACCCGCCTCGAGGATGTCACCCTCGACGGCCTCTTCCAGATCCGCAGCACCGTGACCGTCGAGCTGGCCGGCAACACCATCGAGAACAACGGAGAGATGGTCTTGCACTACGACACGAGCACGAACAATGCCTACCTGGAGATCGTCGATGACCTGGCCCTCACCGGCGACGGAACACTGCGGATGATGATCGCGTCCAACTCGACCGCTGACGCCTTGATCGCGAGCGTCGGGTCGGCCGTGCTGACCCACGACAGTGGTCACACGATTCACGGGGCCGGCGAGATCAGTGCCTATCTCGAGAACCACGGCGTGATCTTCGCTGACCAGGAGGATGCGCTGCTGGTGCTGAAGACCAATCCCAAGACCAACCATGGGACCATCGGCGCCAGGGAAGCGGGCAAGCTCGAGCTGCAGACCTTTACCCTCACGCAGACCGGCGCCGGGATGCTGCTGGCGCAGGATGCCGGGATCGGGCTGGGACCGAACAGTATCGTGAGCGGCGGGCTCCTCTCCGCCACCGGCAGTGGTTGGTTTGAGTGCACCGATGGCACCGCGCGCCTGGAGGATGTCACCCTCGACGGCCCGGTCCGGATCCCCAGCACCGTGACGCTCGAGTTGGCCGGCGACACGATCGAGAACAACGCAGAGATCGTGTTGCATCTGGACGGGAGCTCCAACAACGCTTACCTCCATGCCGGCAGCGATGTGGCGTTGACCGGAACCGGGAGCGTACGACTCCTCTCCCCCACGAATGCCAATGACTCCCAGATCACGAGTGCCCCGGGTGTGGTGTTGACCCTGGGTCCCGGGCAGTTGGTGCACGGAGCCGGAACTGTGTCGGCCGTCTTGCACAATGAGGGGCTCATCCAGGCCAATATCCCGGATGCCACACTGCGCTTGGGCGGCGAAGACAAGGTCACCACCGGTACGCTGGCGGCCGTTCAGGGTGGCATGCTGGAACTCTGGTCGGCCACTCTGACCAATGCCGGTACGATGATGGTTGCCGATAGCAGCAGTGTGGCGGTCCTGACCGGCGGCGCCATGCTCAACCAGGGCGCCGTCCTGGCGGACCATCACGGGCTATTTCGAGTGGACGGTGCCACACTGCGCAATCAGGGTGAGATCCTGAGCGTGAACGGCGGAGAGGTTCGTTCGCAGTCCGGGACCTTCGTCAATCAGGGCTCGTGCGAGGCCGGCCTCGAGGGTCTCGTGCGGGTCGAGGGCGGGGCCTTCCGCAACGAGGGCATCGCGCGCGCCCGTGAGGGCGGCCTCTTCTGGTGCAACGTCCTCTCCCAGCACTACAGCGCCGCCAATCAGGAG
This sequence comes from uncultured bacterium, assembly GCA_964417675.1. Taxonomy (GTDB): domain Bacteria; phylum Eisenbacteria; class RBG-16-71-46; order CAIMUX01; family WJJG01; genus CAYQJL01. The sequence continues at coordinate 3,924 of CAYQJL010000211.1, forward strand.
CTGACCGGGGGTGACTGGCAGGTCATGGCCAACACCGCCATGCGGCTGATCGGCGCGGCGGATGTCACGCATCTGGATGCGGGGATCCTTCTTTCGGGAGAGAACTCGAACATTTACTCGGACGAGGCGACCGGAAATGTCATCGGCGGCGTTCAGACCATCGGCCGCAACGGAAGCCTGCGGATCGACGCGGGCCGCGACTTCAGCACCGTATCCGGGCTGGTCAGCGACGGCGGTGTCTTCGTGGGAGAGGGCAGCACACTGACGATGGCCGGCAATCTTCTGCAGTCCTGGTACACGGCCTATGTGCAGGTCAACGGCGACCTGGTCGGCGCCGACACGGTTCAGGCCGTGCTGGGGACGGTGGGCGGCAGCGGAACGATCCATGCGGATGTCATCTGCGGCGGCCGGACCAACCCGGGCGCCTCGGTGGGCGAGCTGACGATCACCGGCGACTATGATCAGATCGGCGACGGCGCACTCTACATCGAGTTCTCGGGGAACGGCCCCGGGGAGCACGATCACCTGCAGGTCCTGGGGACTGCCACCCTCGCGGGCCGCGTCTGGGTGGAGGTGCCGGAAGGTGTTGTCATCTATCCGGGCGATGTGTTCACGGTCCTGACGGCCGGCTCCCGCACGGGGGAGTTCTCCGAGCTGTACGGCAACTTCGGAGTCGGATTGCAGTACAGCGTGGTCTACACCGACACGACCGTCGAACTGCATGTGTATGAAGATGTGAGCGCGATAGAGGAGGATCCAGCGGTTCCCGATCCGGATGTGACGGATCCGGTCGTCGTTGAGCCGGTCGTCCCGCGCGCGGCGCGCCTGAGTGCCGCCTCCTTGCCCGGCGGGCTCACGCGCTTCTATCTGGAGCTACCCGAAGCGGCCGATGTGCAACTCGAGATCTTCGACTTCAATGGCCGCCGTATCGCGCAGATCGAGGATCAGGCCATCGAGGCCGGCCGGCACGTCTACCGCTGGGATGGCCATACGGCGCAGGGCGCACCCGCCGGCAGTGGCGTCTACTTCGGCCGGGCCCGCGTGGCAACTGCGGAGGGGCAGCTTCACTGGCTCAAGACACGGCTCACCGTGATTCGCTAGAAGGCTATATCGATGTTCAGCACAGGGGGAGGGCACCCGGAAGGGGACCCTCCCCTTTTCGGCGGGGCACTGTACCCGTTCTCACGCTGCTTCCGATAAGACGGACGCAGCCGCTTGCGGGCGCTGCGGCGCTCCGGTCTTTCTCAGAAGGGCTCTTCGGGCGAATCGCGTTCGATGAGCACTCGAGGATCCTGTCTCTCCGCCTTGAGAGTCCTGGCCCTCGTCAGATGCACGGTCACCCCGCCGGCGATAGCAAGCAGGATCAGCTTCACCCACCAGTGCGACACGACGAACAGCACGGTGTAGCCGATGGTGAGCCACAACAGCGTGATCGTGAGGATCTTCTGCTTCAGCGGTATTCCCCGGCCGTCGCGGTAGTTTCTGATGTACTCGCCAAACCAACGATTGCTCATCAGCCAGCGGTAGGCCCGTTGCGAGCTGCGCCCATAGCAGAAGGCGGCCAGAAGCAGGAAGGGCGTGGTGGGCAATATGGGCAAGAACATGCCCAGCACGCCCAAAGCCACGCAGAGCGTGCCGCAGACGATGAGAAGAATCCTGCGGCCGTCCTTCATGGGGTCCCTGCCTTTCCACCTCTTTGCACCTTCGCACCGCAATCCGCAAGACCGGCACCACCGTGCGCCCTTCCCAGGGTACCACATCCGCTTCCTCCTGGCTGCCTCCTCCTCGACGCTGTGTCCTATCGTCGGCAGCGGGCTCCGACAGGGAATCGCCTTTCAACCAGGCCGATCTCCGAGTCCAGGGAAATCTGCTTGCTTGGTGGGCAAAGCTTGCGAAACACAAAGCGTCCCTGCCGGGGAGGTCGCGGAGTCAGGACGTGGCGTGAGTTTCCGTCTAGGAAGTCTCCCATGGATCCCATGGATGTCAGCGCTCCACACGAAGCCTGAGCTCTCAGGAGGGAATCGTAGTTGCTCAAGTCTGGCGTGATGGCTAAGGTAGGCTGTGTGGACTCTCGAAACTCCACCGGACGAGCAGCGACCCTGCGGCACTGGTCGGCTTCGTGAATGTCATGCGATGTCCTGCAGTGTCCGCACCAACGGAGACTCCGGCGGCGGGCCACTCCCCCGCTGAGCCCTCATGGACAAGGAGGCCAGTCATGCAATTTGGACGTGCGTGGATTCGAATCGGGCTTATGACAGTGCTCCTGGTTGTTCTTGGGATTCTTTTTGGGTTTCGCACTATGTCGGCCTCGCCCGAGACATACCCCAAGACAGCCTTACGCACGGCCTGGATAGATAAGTGGTTCACAATACTAGACTCCGCTGAGTTCGTGAGCGGCTTCGATCTCGTGTATACCACTAGCAGAGCCCCCCTTGTCCTCAGCGTCATTGACTCACTAGAAGACCGCAGTCTGGCTGTGCCGCATTTCGTCAGCACACTCATGCCCACGGTTGGTAGCATCATCGATTGCGACGATTGCATTGATGAGCAGCACACGTCATACTTGAACAACTGGTACTATGACTGGGCAAAGTACAACTGGCGTGACCTGGCGCGGGTCGCGGTGTTCCACAACCTCCAGGAAGGGGTCGATTGGCGGCTTCTTGATACCGGTGGATACCCAATGATCGTGTGGAACAGTCTCGTTCTGAACTACTCGCCATGGTGTCCAAAGGGTACGTGGGACGGCGTCGTAACAAAAGGCAACAATACATGGCGATTCGGTAGTACAGAGGGTCTGACCCTTACAGAGTGGGTCTGCACAGTTGCGCGCGATAGCCTGTTCCTGGAGAATGAGGAATTCCTTGAGGCGTTTGTCGGGATTCATTTGGAGGACGGTCTAACGCGATTCGCCCCCCTGGGTGCCCACAGACCAGACGGGACTGACTCGTCGCATCCGGATCCGAAGGGGGATCAGGAGGGATTCTCCACAACGGACTGGCACAATTGCTGGACGACATACATGGATTCCACAAGAGTCTCGATGGACAGCCTCTTTGTGCACTTCCTCCAGCCACTGGTGGAGAACGGCGTTCGGGTCTTGGGGACAGGACACGATCTGCGTTGGTACCTCGAGCCGAACACCTCGTGTTACGAAGACACCCTCCGAACTGACACATTCATGGGATACAAGATGGAGGACTTCGGACGGTGGGGTGCCTGGCCGGCGGATAGCCTTCCGGCGTGGCTGTCCGCGTACGAGGGAATTGAGGACATCTACCATCCGACCGGCGTTGATGAGGACGAGGGCTGGGATGTGAGCATCGTAGAGAGCACACCAGATTCCGGCTGCACCGTGGCCCACCGCGACCAGTGGACACGGGCGAACCTGGCCATATGTCTGATGGGAGATGGCTACTTCGATGGTCAAGCCTATCGACAAGACGAAGCCTTTCACCGATTTTTGGGGCCTGAGTGGCAGGAATGGACTGGGGATTCCGCATATGCGCCCTATGGAATCCCGGAGAAGGAATTCCTGCTCGGCGATGCAGTAGATGACTATGGCTCCTGCTTTCCGTTCGGACAGATAAAGCCGTTGCACTACCGTCACTTTCGACGATCCGCTTCAACGCCCATGAATCCGATGGAATACACTGTCGTTATCAACCTGTACGATCAGGCGCTAGGCGGGGTGCCGGCCGAGGATGCGATGTGGTACCAGGGACATCATTCCACCTTCCCTCAGCCGGACAGCCTGCTCATCTTCAACCATTGGCGCGGGCGCGACCTGGACATCTCCGGCGCATCAGTGCGAGAGACACTCACGCGAGTCGACCAGAGAGACACCAGGATGATGTATCGCCTGACGGCTCCCGCAGATGTGTCCTGGTCCGTCTATGATGTGGGCGGACGTCTCGTGCGTGAAGTCCTTGCCGGCCGGCAGTCGATTGGAGATCATGAGCTTCGCTGGGATGGGATGGACGGGCGCGGACAAAGAACCCCGCCTGGCGTATACTTCTGGAGTCTGAAAGTAGGACAACGAGCACAGCGGGGTCGGATCGTTATCTTCCGGTGAGCGAGGCATGACGCGACTGGCTGCCGCTCGATACTCTGGCCTAGCGGGGAGTGCGTCCAAGCATGTCCCTTATGCCAGGGCCGCGGGTCGAGACAAGGAATCGAGGGACCGCATGCTGAGGACCGAGGATGTCCGTCAGATACCATCCACAAATGGGTCGCCGTCCGGTCCTGACAGGGCGGTGGGTGTTCCCGACACACTGCTGGGCATGCTGATCGCCGTGCTGGCCGCTGCGTTGTACATGCACACCCTTGCACCGGGGCTACTGTGGGGTGACAGTGCCGAGTTCCAGTTCATGGCTTCGAACCTGGGACACGCTCATGCCACCGGCTATCCGATCTATCTCCTACTCGGAAAGCTTCTCACATTCCTGCCGATTGCAGGGGTCGCATGGCGGGTGAGTCTATTATCCGCGCTGACGATGGCGGCCAGTCTTGGCATCACGTACTGGACTGCCCGGAAGCTGCGTGCCACGCGGCTGGCAGCGGCAACGGCGTGCATTGCCCTGGGGCTCGCTCCGACAATCTGGTCACAGGGGACGATCGCGGAGGTCTACGCACCTTCCGTTCTGTGGGCCAGCTCCGTGTTGCTCTTGGTGGTCCTATGGGCACTGGGCAGACAGAGCGTGCATCTTGGTGCGGCCTGCTTTCTGGCAGTGACCAGCCTCGGCATCCATGCAAGTGTCAGCATCCTCTCATTCGGACTAGTGGCCGCGGCCTTGCTCACAAGCCGAACCAGGATCAAGACATGGGTGGTGGTTGGTTGTGGCGCGGGCATCGGGCTGATTGCTTGGCTCGGTGCGTTCCTTTGGATGGACAGTTGTAGAGGGCCCTATGACATCTTTCACACAGTCTATGGACCCGCTCTCGGGGCCTGGGGTATCGATCCGGATGCAATTGAAACCGCATGGGGCCGATTTCGCTTTCTTTACACTGCCCCACAGTGGCGATCCGCCATGTTCTCCGATCCGCTCCAGCAGATGCCACACAATCTTGTTCGGTATGCGAAGGCGCTCACAGATGATTTCTCACCGCTGGTTGTTCCGGTTATGGCAGGTGGCTTGTTTGTTCTGGTGAAGAACAGGAGCCGGACGGCGGTGATGATGATAGTGTTCTTGGCTTTCCATCTCATCTACGTGCTGAATTACACGATCCGGGACATCCGCGCCTACTATGCCGCTGGATACGTCGGGCTCGCGATTCTATTGGCTATTGGAATGACTCACATCCCCATCCTGTTGTCCCGCTGGACCCCTCAACGAAGACCGCTCGTCGAACGAGTGACTGCCCTGGCGATCCTCGTCATCGCTCTGTACCCTGCGGCCATGCGACTGCCTTCCGCCATGGAGGGAGCTCCTGCGTTTGCGGATGGCCTTGCGCCTAGACCGACAGATGTCGTGACCCGCTCCACGGCCATCAGGGATATCATTCCGTGCATCGAACGGGGGGCCATGCTAATTTGTGACTGGGACGAACTCTATCAGTGTATCTATGTGGCGGTGATCGACGCTAAGAGGTGGGATCTCGACTTCACTCAGGCTCGCCCGTATGGCATTCCCGTGGGGGATGGACGGGTCTACCTGTCCATGATCGAATCCATCCAGCTGTCCCGCCCGATATACTCCACAACCGATCTATCGGATCTCGAGCAGATTGGATTCGAGGCCATCAACGTGGTCGCTGGGGAAGTGCCCCTCTACCGAGTGAAGCCGTTGAAGGCGACCCATGAACGAGGTCAGTCAGTTGACCCTGGGCAGGATACGGAGTGACCAGGATCAACGAATTCGTGTGGTCACGTTCTCGAAGGCATACAAGTTCTTCCGAGTCGGGAATATGTAGGAGCTGTCCGGAAGGCTCGGGAGTTCAGCTCCGAAGTACTCACGAAAGACAAGTCGGAACGTGTTTACGGGAGTCATGGTTGGATAGAGTGTGTTGGGAGGTATGCCCGGAAGGTGAAGGGCATTGAGGATGCCCAACTTGTGTTGGAGTTGCGCTTGCGATGCCTCCATGAAGTTGAAATCCGGTTCCGTCACGCCCAGAGGATACGGTCCCTCGTCGGCCTGAATGATCACGATTGGATCGATGACGGATCGTGCCAGCAGTGTATCCACCCATGCGAGTACTGCCGTGTTGGCGTATGTCAGTTGCCTGATGTAGTTCTCCACTTCAGATCGCCGCGCCGATTGCGCTTGAGACACGAGGCTTCCATCTTCGTCCAGAACGTAAGGCTGATGCGGAAGGAGGAAGTGAGCAAATACGAAGAGCGGCGCTGCATCGTCCCCTCGCGCGTCACGTGTGGCGATTGCCAGTAGGTCCTTGAACTCCCGGTGCACCCGTACGAACTTCTCTCGCCGGACGTCGTTGATTCCCAGGCGGCTGAAGACGGGCAAGAGCATTGTGGTCTGTGACAGAAGCCGCGGAAACTCGGGCAGAAAGTAGTAATTGATGACCCGGTCCGCATGACGATTCCCACTGGTGGGATGCCAGGCAGATCCAATATGTACGTACCGGTAGCCTATGGATCGGAGAAGCCTTCCGACCTCATGGTCTTGCAGCAAACCAAACAGCGGTGACCAATCGTCCGGCAAGAGATGCGGCATATCTTCGAGGTAATCCGGATAGTGCATGTTGAGCGACGAGGCCAGGGAATGCGATGTGATGGGGTAGTTTGCGAAACTCGAGTCGGCCACGAAGAAGCCGCGCTCTGCAAGTGCTGCCAGAAATTCGCGGTTGTCGAAGCCGAATTGCTCTTGGAGCGTCCGGCGACTTCCATAGCGATCCAGAATGACATAGTAGATGTCGGGGGGGGACTCAGGTGGCACGAGGTGAACCTCGCGGAGGGTCATGGCTGGCATGCGGGCATGCGTGATCCAAGAGCGTGCCTTGTAGAGTGAGATGCTTCCCATGGAAAAGACAACAAGGAGCAGGAATACGGCAGCGACGTAGGTTGAGACGAATGCCAGGACACGACGCGTTCTGATTACGAGAATCCAGCCTGATACGCAGAGTAGAGTCCAGAATGGAAACAGATGGCGATTGACGCCGGGCTGGAAAGAGCCGATGTCAATGTGGATGAGTGCATTGTGAACATGACCGTAAGAGAAGAAGAAGGCCATGCTGAGGCTAGTCAACAGGGTGCTCCGGTCCTGATCACGGAGGATTTTGCGTAGGACCCGCTCGATGAAGAAGGCGGCGGCGATTGTGCCCGCCAATGTCGCCCAGACCTCAGTGACCGCGACCTGTCCGACATTGTGAGAGAACAGCGCAAGAACCGGATAGGCGGCAACCAGTAGGTGATGAAGATGACGCGCTCGATTCATAGTCTCTCTCACGCTTTGCTTGATCCTGTAACCGCATCCGAAAGCGAGTGGCTCAACTCATGGGACGGCGCGGGCGCCGTCATGCGGAACGCACTTGCGGATAGCGGCCAGTCATTCGCTGCTCACAAACCAGTAGAGCTTACGCTCCGTTCCGGCAATGCGGTCGGAGCGCGCCAACTCGAAACACTGAGAGAACGCCTTCTCGAAAGCCTGTTCGTGATAATCGGGGAAGACGTCCTCTCTTGTGGCAAGGAGCTTCCGAACCTGCGAGTCGGACTTGGGGACGAACTCAACAATGAGATTGCGGCAGATGGATCGGAAGTACCTGGCCAGTTTGGGTAGCGGTACATTGTTGGAGATCGCCAGATGATGTACGAGGGCCAAAGCCAGGGTGGTATCCACCGGCCCGCGCGCCGATAGTGAGGAACGCTCCTGGTGGGCCCAGCCCTGGGAAGGGCTCGGATTCGTCAAGTCAGCCAACAGTGGAAGCAGGAAGGTCTCACCTCGGCGTTTGCAGGATTGATAACACGCTTCCACGGCGACGGGATCGATGTCGAACATCACTGTCCGAATTCCGCGGCCCGACGCAAGCCTGCTGAATCGCCCGGTGTTCCCCCCGAGATCCCAGACATCCCGCGGTTTGATTTCCTCGAGGTATTCGTCGACCAGACGTGCCTTCTCGCTCATTGCGTCAGCCGTGTAATTCGTAGCGGCGTAGTACTCAGCCCATTCAGTCGCAATCGGTTTCCAATAGAGGCTACGCACGGCAGAACGGAGATTGTCAATGATCCCCACGAGCGAGCGTCTAGAGAGTCTGCGCGATGTGGACTTGATGGCGTCAGAGTTGTCTGCGTATTTCCTCTGGCTGCGAGAGTGCAAGAGGAGATGGAACAGCAGGGGGGGGAACAGCCAGGTTCGAGCAGGTAGCAGACTGCAGGTCAGATCCAAGGGGATCCCATCGATATGGAGCCGAAGAAGTCCGCCGAGTCGAACATCTTTTCGGCTCATGAGCGCAAGGGGAGCCAGGAAGTGCTGGCAGAACTGGCGGTAGGCCACCCATGCCGTTCCTTCGGTGTACTCGTCGAAGGACAACGTGTCGATCAGGATCGGGGCGCCCCGGTGAAATTGAATGTTGTAGACGCTGGCATCCTTGAGGACCATCCCATGCTTGAGAGCGGCATCCTGAATCGCCAGAGTAGCGAGCGCCGCATCCTTCAGCTGGGAGAAACACCACTCATAGCCATAGGAAACGAATCCGACCGGCTCGGGCATGATGACCTTGTAGGCTGATGTGGGATCCTCCGGCTCGGCGTCCACCTCTTTGTGCGGGATGAGAAGGCTCTCTTTCACGAGATGGTCGTAAAGACCGGACTGGAAGAGCTTCTCATAGCATTGACGATAGCCATGATTGATTTGGCGGTAGAGCTCCCCGGCCCGCAAGAAGAGAAAACCGCTGGGATCGCGAAATGACCCTGGGTGAATCTCACTTTCCATCGGCATCCTTGTCCTCGTGGGCGTCGCCGTGCCTGCCTGTGAAGAGCCTGCGTAGTCTACCCCAGAACAGCTTGAGCGCGACTCCAGCACCGATGATCCCCGCAATCAGGAACTGAAGCAACAGACTTCCCGAACCTGGGTCGAGGTAGGCGTGTACCGGCCGCGGCCACGCAAGAAGGCCCAGTGTTACAGCTGCGGATAGCCAAGCTAGTTTTTTCATGAAACCAACACCCTTCACTGAGGGGTAATCGAAAGGCCCCACGCCTGGACGCAAGGCGAATTTCTTCAGATGCGCTGCTTACGGCGCATTCGGGGCACGACTTCATATCCTGCATAATGACCTTCGCCAACGTCAAGTCCTCTGAGTCCCGTGCCGAGGGCCTCACTCGCCTGCCGGTGGGCGGAAGCGATCAGATCGGTCCAAGGAGGATCCGGCCCGCTACCAGTCCAAGTAACGGCAGGAGAACAGTCCAACTGAACTTCCCAGTTGTCCAGCCCGGGAACTGATGTGCCTGCAAAGCGTTAGCGGCCGGACCTCCCCGATGGATCCGAGAGGGGACCTCATGGATCCGAGAGGGGACCTCGCTGTTCTGGCTTGAGGGCTGTGACCGGGAGAGACACAAGAGGGACCTGTACCTTGATAGCCGGACGTTCTCGCCTCTCCCGCACGTAGATTTGGCGAGCCAAGATGCCCAGCGAAAACAGAATCCACATGAAGTAAGCGAACACATCTCCCCGCTGATGATCGGTCCTCATCTGGCCCAATAGGAACTGTGCAATGGCGATGTGGAATGTGGCCGCAAGCCCTTGAGCACAGGAGATCTTGTGAACTTGCAGCCCGATTCCCATCCACGTCTTGCGCATGACTCGCCAGCAAAGAAACAGGAACGCGCTCATCCCCACGATGCCAGTGGTATAGAAGTAGAACAGGTAGGCGTTGTGAGGCCACAGGATACGCTGGCTCAATGGTCCGCTGGTTACGTGAAAGTGAGGTCCGTGGCCCAAGATCGGCTTCTCCGTGACCAGACCCCAAACATGGGACCACACGACCTGGCGAGTGTCGGGGATTCCCCGCTCGAAGCGTGTTTGTACCATTCTTGCGAGCAGGGCGGGGTCGACCGCATAGGTTGCAGTCATCTCGCCGATCTGGATAAGCATGGCGAGAGCCAGGAACGCGAACAAGATCCGCTTCGGGCTGAGCTCCTTGTGGAACACCAGCAGGAAATAGAGCAGGCCCGCAATCAGGAGGATGAGCCCCCCCCGGTTGCCTGTCAGAGGAATCGTATAGACGCACAGGAACGCGACGCCCCAGTGGTAGACCCTCAACCAGGGGCGATGACGGTAGTGGAGGGCCAAATAAAGTTGCACGATGGCCGTCACGGCTGCGGTATCGGAAAGCATGCCGTGGGAGCGAAAGATGCCGCCTGCGCGCCCGCCCAATTCCACGAACATGTACTCCGCCCGAGCGACAGAAAGGTACCACTCTGGCATATACCTGACGTTCGGGAAGAACTGCTCCATGAAGGCGGTAAAGCAAACCCAGACCATGCCAATCGTGAGCATTTGGACCAAGAACAGAAGGCGTCTCTGCGACCGCCCGAGGGTTGTGATCATGTAGAAGAGCACGATCGGCCAGAGGAGATTGCGAAGCTTGTCTAGGGTTGCATAGAGCGTATCCAGCGAATCGACGTGCATGATGGAAAGCAGGTGGGCCAGCAAGTAGGCAAGGATCGCCCAGTCCAGCGGTGTTCTTCGGGGGCCGGGCTCGATGCGCATCGCGGATTTGATGATCCAGGACACGAGGAGGAAGGCAAGGAACACGAAGTTCGTGTTTCCAAGAGCAATGGCGGTTGGGGTCGTCCAGAGGACCAGGAAGAGACCGATCGACACATAGGTCGGAAAGCGGAGGATCGTGAGTGCAAAGGCCGCGGCGACGGCGAGCTTCACGATGCGAACATTGACAATCTGGTACTGCTGCCCGATGACCAGCCCCATGAGGAGGGCCAGACCGATCCACAGCACGGGATGCAGCCACAGCTTGTGGAGTCGCTGCCCTCGCAGGGCCGCCAAGTTCTCCTGCAGTTTCAAGCAATCTCCTCCGACATCGAACCGAGTGGCCCAGGACCGGTTGCTTCATTCATCGGCGATCCGCCGGGGATCCCAAGTCGGCCCCTGCGCATGGGGCGATCAGCCCGAATCGAATACTCCGCCCTCATCGGAGCATCGTCAAGCGCGTTCCCGGAAACAAGGAACACGCAGGAAGACAATGGGTTAGGCCTGAGGCCGACCGAAGCGGGCCCCGCCCGATGAATGCAATCCGCGTTCCCCGATTCGTTCACCTGGACGAGAATCGGCGGTGAAGTCCGACCTGCTGCCCGTCGGGCAGCAAGGCCTCCTCATGGCTGTCTCGTAGCTCCACCACTCTGCGACCCGCCGGGTCCCGTACCGCGCGCGGCACACTCCTCAGTTGACACTGCCCGTCACGCCGCCTAGCATGACTCCAACATCATAGAGGGAATTGAGTTACACGAACCGAACCGGGTGATCGTCGCGCACCGGTCGGCCCCCCGCATGCCGTCTGGCCGGGGCCGTGCGATGCGATGGGCGGTCCCAACACAGGGTTGGTGACAAGGGAGGGTCCGTGTCAGCTGATCTGCATGCTGGAGCCCGCGCCGGTCGGGAAGCGGCCAGTGGTACCGGTGTCGTGCCCGGCGCCGACAGCGCGCCATCGGGCGACAATCCGGCCGATGTCTTCTACAAGGCATACACCTATACCCGGGCCGACGAGATTCGGGCGGCCGGCCTGTATCCCTACTTCATTCCCATCGAGGGTTCGGAGGGAACGGTTGTCACGATCGACGGCCAGCCGAAGATCATGCTCGGATCGAACAATTACCTGGGGCTGACCCATGATCCCCGGGTGCTCGACTATGCCGAGAAGGTCGCCCACAAGTACGGAACCGGTTGCACGGGCAGCCGCCTGCTCAACGGCACGCTCGATCTCCATTTGAAGCTGGAGCAGGACCTGGCCGGCCTGGTGGGCAAGCAGGCCGCGCTGGTCTTCTCCACCGGCTACTTCGTCAATCTGGGGACCATCTCCACTCTCATCGGCCGCAAGGATACCGTCATCATCGACAAACTTGATCACGCCAGCATCGTCGACGGCTGCCGTCTGGCCCATGGCGAGACGCTGCGCTACCGCCACAATGATATGGCCGACCTGGAGCGCCAGCTCAAGAAGCTGGTGGACAGCCCCGGCGGCCGCTTGGTGGTGATCGATGGCATATTCAGCATGGAAGGCGATATCTCCAACCTGCCCGAGATCATTCCGCTGGCCAGGAAGTATGGCGCCCGTGTGATGGTGGACGAAGCCCACTCGTTGGGGGTCTTGGGGCCCAACGGCGCCGGCGCGGCCGAGCATTTCGGGTTGTCCGATCAGGTCGATCTGATCATGGGAACCTTCAGCAAGTCCTTTGCCTCGATTGGTGGATTCGTGGCGGGGGAGGAGAAGGTTCTCGACTATGTCAAGGTGCACTCACGGCCGTTCATCTTCTCGGCCGCCATGGCGCCCTATTCGGTGGCCACCGTGCAGAAGTGCGTCGAGATCCTGAAGTCCGAGCCGGAGCGGCGCGAACGGTTGTGGAAAAATGCGGAGTTCCTGAAGAACGGCATTCGGGGCTTGGGCTTCGATACGGGGCCCTGTGACAGCCCGGTGATTCCTGTCATCGTCGGTGAGGCGTTGCCTTGCTTTGCCTTCTGGAAGGATTTGCTCGAAGAGGGCGTCTTCACAAATCCCGTGATTGCGCCGGCCGTGCCCGAGAACAGCTCGCGCATCCGGACCAGCGTGATGGCGACGCATACCGAGGATCTGCTCTCCCGCGCGCTGGAGATTTTCGCGAAGGTCGGCAAGAAGCACGGGCTGATCTGAGAGTCGGGCGCTGAGAGATTCGCAGACCGCACCCCCCCATGAGGAGGCCGAGGAGTGTCTTTGAGCGTCGATCGCGTCCACGGACGCCGCGACCTGAACCGATTCATACAGCTTCCCTGGAGGATCTATCGGAACGACCCCCATTGGGTTCCGCCATTGATCGGCGACCTGAAGCGGATGCTCACGAAGCATCCCTTTCTCGAGCATGCCTATGTGGAGTACTACCTGGCCCGCCGTGACGGGGAGGTTGTCGGCCGCATCGCGTTCATCCTGAACCATCTGCACAATGAGATTCATGACGAGGAGACGGGCTTCTTCGGCTTCTTCGAGGTCATGCCGGAGGATGATGAGGCCGCCCGGGCGTTGTTGCTCCAGGTGCAGGAGTGCGCCCGCCGGGCCGGGCTCTTCCGGATCCGCGGGCCGGCGAACTTCAGCTGCAATGAGGAGTGGGCGCTCCTGGTCGACGGGTTCGATGCGCCGCCGGCGGTGATGATGACCTACAACCCGGCGCGCTATGTGGAGCACATCGAGAAGATCGGGTTCGAGAAGGCCAAGGATCTGCTGGCCTACTACCTGGACAATCCCGAGCCGCCCGAGCGTGTGGTCAAGGTCGCCGAGCGCCTGGCCGAGCGGCAGGGGGTGACCGTACGGCCCATGAACATGAAGAAGTTCCGCCAAGAGGTCGAGCGTGTTCGCTACATCTACAACAAGGCCTGGGAGAAGAACTGGGGCTTCGTGCCCATGACCGAGGCGGAGATCGATCACCTGGCCAAGGAGCTGAAGCAGATCGTCAAGCCGGAGTTGGTTCTCTTCGCGGAGAAGGGCGACGAGCCGGTCGGGTTTGCCCTGGCCTTGCCCGATTACAACCGCGCCCTCAAGCATGCCAACGGACGGCTGTTTCCCTTCGGGTTGCTGAAGATCCTGTGGCATGCGCGCAAGATCGACATGCTGCGCGTGCTCACCCTGGGTCTGCTCGAGGAGTACCGGCGCACAGGGATCGATCAACTGCTCTACTTGCGCATGTTCGAAGGCGGACGCAAGCTCGGAATTGTACGCGGAGAGTTCTCCTGGATCCTGGAGGACAATCATCCCATGCGGCAGGCCCTGGAGAAGATGGGCTGCCGCGTGTACAAGACCTATCGGCTGTACGAGAAGCGCATTCTGTAGCATCTCGGATCTCCAGGCACGCTGCCGGCAGATGAGGAAGGCATGACCGGGAAGCCGCTCGTTCTGGTCACCGGCGCAACGGGGTTCGCCGGGTCTCACATGGTCGACCTTCTGCTCGAGGAGGGCCGCCGGGTGAGGGTGCTCGTTCGCCGAACGAGCGATCTCCAGTATGTGCCGCGGGATCGGGTGGAGATGGTGGTGGCCGATGTGCGCGATCCGGTGTCCCTTCAGGCGCTGGTCAGCGGCGTCCAGGAGATCTACCATTTCGGCGGCTTGACCCGCGCGCGAAACCGCGCGGCGTTCTTCGAGGTCAATTGCGCGGGCACGCAGCGGCTGGCGACCGCCTGGCTGAAGGCCAATCCCGCCGCGCGCCGCTTCATCTACATCAGCAGCCTGGCGGCCAGCGGTCCGGCCCCCGATGCGCAGCATCCGCGCCGCGAGGATGATCCCCCCGCGCCGATGACCGCCTACGGGGAGAGCAAGCTGGCCTCCGAGGTCTGGCTGGATACCCATCTCGCGCCCCGGGTGCAGCCCCTCTCGATCCGCCCGCCGGCCGTGTACGGCCCCCGTGACGACGCTACGCTCACACTGTTTCGCTGGATCCGACGAGGCCTGCTGCCCTTGCCCGCCCCCCTCGAAGGCCGGGTGAGCATCATCATGGCGCCGGAGTTGGCCCGTGCGGCCCTCCTGCTGGCGGAGGCCGCCGCCGCCGGCGTGTTCCATGTAAGTGATGGTAAATACTATAGTTGGTTGGAGATCGGGCAGTGTTTGGCGTCCATTCTGGGACGCCGCCCCCTACGCGTGCGGGTCCCGGGATGGTGTGTGCGCGCCGCGGGGGAGGCCGGGGAGCTGATCGGGTGGCTCAGCGGGGCTCCTCCGGTCATCAACCGGGACAAGGCCAGCGATGTCCGGCAATGCTTCTGGACATGTTCCATAGAGAAAGCACGCAACCATGGATTCGAGCCCCGCGTTTCTATGGAAGATGGTATGCTCCGCACCGTGCAATGGTATCAGACGGCTGGTTGGCTCTGACACGCGCCGCCAGTAGGGGGGCGCAAATCTGGAGCACGCCGTGCGAGGCCGGCGCCACAGGATGCAGGTGGATGCCGGAGGTCGCCCGCGGGCCCACGTTGGAACCTTGACTGGCTGGAGGTTGGCTTGGCCCCGGTTCCCGTTGGACATCCCGATGATCGTGGCTACTTGCCGATCGACATCATCATTCTCGGCTACCTGACGCTGACCGGGCTGCTCTTGGTCATTTCGCCGCATACCCTGCCGGGGAAGATGGCCTATACCACGATTCACTTCACACTTCTGGGAGTCATCGCATTCTTCCGCTTCTTGCCCCGCACGACCGGTCCGACCAGCCTCACCATGGTGCGCCACTGGTATCCGATCGCGTGCCTGCCGTTGTTCTATTCGGCGTTGCGTCTTCTGAATCGCATGGTCACGACCGAGTTCTATGACGACCGGATCGTGGCGCTGGAGAAGGCGGTCTTCGGCTATCTTCCCAGCCAGGAGCTCTACCACCTATTGCCCAGCCGGCTGCTGTCGGAGTTCACGCACTTCTCATACATGTTCTATCTGGTGCTCATTCCGCTCGTGGCGGTGCTCGTGTTCTGGCGCGGCCGCCTGCGTGGGCTGACCGACTACGCGATGAGCATCTGCCTGACTTTCATTGCCTGCTATGCGGTGTTCATCACCTTCCCGGTCATGGGACCGTACCACTACTTCGGACCGATCGACCCGGCTGCCAAGCCTGGTGTGGTATGCCATCTGGTTCACGGCATTCTCGAGAAGGGGTCGTCCCTGGGGACGGCCTTCCCATCGTCGCATGTGGCGGCCGCCTTCTGCATCTGGGGGGTCAGCCGGCCGTACCTGGGGAGACTGTCCTGGGCGGTTCTGGCGATCGCCGCGGGGATTCTGGTCGGCACGGTCTACGGCGGGTTTCACTATGCGGTGGATTCGTTGGCCGGGCTGCCGATCGGTCTAGCGGGCGGCCTGCTGGGCCCGCGCGTGCAGCGCGCGCTGGCCAGGCGACTGCGGTATGTCGCTGGTCCGGCCGGATCATCCTACGGCGACAGCGGTTCCCCTCTGCATCAGGATACCGTCGCCGCGCGGGTCGCCGCGGGAAGCGAATCCTAGTCGATGGCGGTTCCTTCGGCCGAGGAGCACTCCGGCTACCTTCCGGCGGCAGGGGCCCAGCTCCACTACCGGCATTACCGCTGGGGGGCCGGGGGTGAAGGCGAGCCGCGCTTCCTGTTCTTGCATGGGTTCACGCGCACCGGTGACGACCAATGGGGTCCTTCTCGATTCGCCTTCCTGCGCCCGGCGTTTCCGAACGCCAGGGTGCTCGTGCCTGACATGCGCGGGCATGGCTTCTCCCGGCGCGATCCCGCCGTCCCCCAGCCTCCCGGCGTGCCGCACCGCATGATCGGGGATGATCTGGAGGCCGTGGTGGAGTCGCTCGCCTTTGCGCCGGCCCACTTCATCGGATTCAGCTCGGGAGCCATCGGGATGTTGTACCTGGCCCTGCGCAGGCCCGAGCTGTTCCAGAGTCTGATCCTGATCTCGGCGAGTTACATGATGACGCCGGCCGGGGCCGCCGAGGTGTGGCGCATGCGCGGGAGCCGGCAGGAGCCCTGGTATGCCGACATGGTGGCGGAACTGGACGCCATCCATGCCCCGGGGCAGGGAGCAGGCCATGGCGAGCGCGTCCTTGACATGTGGGTCGAGTTCGCCAAGCCACCGCTGGATCCGGACCTGAGCTTGAAGGAGCTGCGGCGGATCGAGTGCCCGGTGCTCCTTGTGCACGGCGATCGGGACCGCTACTTCCCGGTCCAGATGGCGGCCGATATGCACATGGCGTTGCCATCCTCGCACCTGTGCGTGCTGCCGGACTGCGGCCACTTCATACGGCAGCCTGCCAATCTCCAGGCTGCCCAGCTCCATATCACCGAGTTCCTTCGTCGGTTTCGCTCCGCGCGGCCGTAGTGCGGCATCCTCTC
This sequence comes from uncultured bacterium, assembly GCA_964417675.1. Taxonomy (GTDB): domain Bacteria; phylum Eisenbacteria; class RBG-16-71-46; order CAIMUX01; family WJJG01; genus CAYQJL01. The sequence goes on from CAYQJL010000211.1 coordinate 20,915, forward strand.
GGCGAGGAGGATGGGCAGGTGTCAAGGAGCCCGCTGCCGGGAGCCGGTGGTGAAGCCCTGGATAAGATGCGGGCCTAGGTAGCCGGTGGCCACCGGTCGCGCAGCGGACAGGATTCGCAGCGCGGTTTGGTTCGGCAGAAGTCCTTGCCAAGCATCACGAATTGGGCGTGGAAGTCATTGTAGAGATCTGTCGCCGGGTCGAGTCGATCTTCGAAGAAGGCCTGGATGTCGGCGTAGGTCGAGTTCGGATCGATCCAGCCATGGCGGACCAGCACCCGCTTGGTGTAGCTGTCCACGACGAAGACCGGGCGATCGAACGCATACAACAAGATGCTGTCGGCGGTCTCCGGCCCGATGCCCCACACGCCGAGCAACCCGCTGCGCAAAGGCGCCGTCGGTGTCTGTGACATGCGCGCGAGGCTGCCGGCGTGCCGCTCGTCGAGGTAGCTGACGAAGGCCTTCAGCTTGCGGGCCTTCTGGCGAAAATAGCCCGACGGACGAACACAGGGTTCCAGCTCGCGAAGAGGGACCGTGCGTAGAGCGGGGATCGACAGCAGGCGCTGCTGCGAGAGCCCGTGCAGGGCCTGTTCGACATTCCGCCAGGCGGTGTTCTGCGTCAGGATCGCCCCGACGATGATCTCGAGCCGGCTGCTGCCGGGCCACCAGTGCTGCGGTCCCTGCTTGGAACGGAGTGCCTCGTAGACGGCAAGCAGGGAGGGGACCGGGCTACGCGGCGGGTGGGTTTCACTCGCGGGTGTGGCCGGAGCGAGTGTTGGCCGAACGATCCTGACCATGGCACCTCCCCGCGCGCGCGGGTGACACCCACCGGTAGCGGGCTCAGGGTTCGAGTCGCAAGATCGTCTCGCGTGCCGCGATCGATCCGACCCGGGCTTCGAGATAGTAGACGCCGGGGGAGACAGGTCCGCCGTCCAGCGCGCGTCCATCCCATTCGGCGCTGTACATACCCGAATGGCCCGGCGCGCGTCCGCCGGCGACGCGCCGCCCGGTGGGATCGAAGACGCGCCAGTGCATCGGGTCGGCGTCAGGCTCGGCCGCGGTCTGGCCGGCGAGGGTCAGATGGAAGCGCACCTGCTCGCGGAACGGATTGGGGGAGCTTGTCAAGACGGCCCGCTGCAGGCCGGCCAGGGCGCCCGCGCCGGGGTCGCGGTCGACAGCGGAAGCCTCCGGCGTGATGAAGTTCCAGACCTGGCGGGACAGGCGCGTGAGGCCGGCCGCATCCTCGGCGAGAACTTCCCAATGATAGGCGGTTTCAGGCGCGAGCGGGTTTTCGAGCGTGACCGTCGTGTCGGAGCCGGCCTCGATCGTGAAGAAGATCTGCGGATCATCGCTTTGCACGATGCGCAGCGAATAGGACAACGGATCCGGCGTGTCTGGATCCCGGCTCATCCTCCATGTGAAGGTCGGTCTCCGGCTCTCGGTTTCCGAACCATCGATCGGAGAGACGAGCGAGAACGGCAGGGGATAGACAATCGGCTGCCAGGCCAGGGCCGCCTGGGCGTTCACGCGCCCCCAGCCATACTGATTGTCTGGGTTGCCGGTCCGGTCGGCGGTCTCGATCAGCGCCTGACGGAGTTCCATGTTCGACCACTCCGGATGCGCCTCGAGCAGGAGCGCCGCCGTGGCGCCGATCAGCGGGGTGGAAAGCGAGGTGCCGCTCGCGTACCCGTAGGTGTCGGTGTCGTGTGCCGAGGTCCAGTAGGTGTCCACGCCCCGCGCGAGAACCTCGGGCTTGATGCGACCGTCGAAGGTCGGCCCACAGGCCGAGAAGCCGGCGATCACATTGAGGCTGTCGACGGCGCCCACGGCCAGCATGCTGTCGGCATCGGCCGGCGTGCCCAGGCTGCCCTCGTAGCAGCCGTAGTTGCCCTGGGAGTTCACACACAGGATGCCGCGTTCGGCGGCGACATCGATGGCGACCGTGATGACGGCCGTGTCGCCATCTTTGTCTTCGAACTGGTAGCAGAAATCGTCGTCGAAGCACACGTAGTTGAGACTCGCGCTGGTGACCTGTACACCGAGTTGATCGGCCCACTCCAGGGCGGCCACATAGAAATCTTCTTCGGCGCGCGTCTCGGAGCGGATGTCTTCGGTCTTCGAAAGCGCGAAGGAAGCGCCGTACGCCGGTCCGATGAGCTGGCCGGGTGCGTAGCCGGCGGCGGTGCCCCAGCAGCCCGTGCCGTGATTGTGTTGGTTTTCGTCGTCCTCTTCTTCATTCTGGACGACCGGATCCCCGAAGACGAAGTCCCAGGTGTCGATGATCGCGGTTTGTGCGAAGGCCTCATGATCCAGGCGGAAGCCGGTATCGATCATCATCATGCGCACACGATTTGCGGAGAAGCCCATTTCGTGCACGGGGGGCACCATGATCTCTTCGAGCTGAAACAGCGAGGGCCCGTAGTCGAGGGCGCCGTAGGAGAGGCCGCTCGGACGCAACGGGTCTGCACCGGCGGTGCGCATGCGGGTGGTTTGCCCGAGGGGCCGGCCGGTGTCATCGAACGCGGGACCCAGCGACGCCGCCGCGGCAACCGCCACCGGCCGCATGCCTACCACGAAGGGCAGTGCGTTCACCGCAACCCGTGCCTCGGGCGTCAGTTCGATGCTCACGGCGTTGAGCCAGCGGCTTTCGTGACGCAGCGCTCCATGCTCGGCGACGCGGGTGACATAGGGGCTCCAGAGCGGCCGATCACGCTCATCCGGCACCGGGGCGGAGCCGGCCTTCATGCGCCGGGCCCAGGAGGCGGCCGGATAGCTCCGGGCAATCGCCGCCCAATCCTCCGGGGTGGCGCCGGCGGGTCCCTTGTCCTGGAAGAAGACCCAAAAGGCCGCGGCCGGTTCGGGGGCGCCGACCGCCGGGCTCGATCCGGCAGGAGACGGACTCAACAGCAATGCAGCGATGAACCAGCCGAACGTCCCGCTCCGGAGAATCAAGTGCCTGCAGCTCTTCATGCCGGTCGACCCCCTTTGTAATCCGTGGCAAACGCTCCCCTGATGGCACTGCGCGGCTGCCCAGCGGCCTCGGCTGTCCCGGCGGCCTCGGACGGGGAGAATGGATCCTGTTCATTATACCATGTGCCAGGCCTGAGTTCCGGCCGGTGGCCGAATCCCGCAGCCATACCGCGCTGATCCTGCTATAGTCGTCCTGCCGACACGTGAACGCGACCCGCACCGGGCGCCGCGGCCGCGATCCCGCCCGCCGGGTATGTGTGACCTGTCTCATATGTGTGACCCATCTCAGAGGAAGGTGGTCTGGCATGTGTTCCGGAAGCGGGCTGCGCCGAGGGTCCGGCTGCCGTTGTTCCCCCAAGCGTCTGGGCGTGTGCATTCCTGCAGTCGTTGCCGCGCTTGTTGCCGTACTCGTTGCGGTACTCGGTGCCGTCACAGCGGTATCCGCGCAGGGCCGGCATTCCGCGCCGGTGATGTTCGATTCGGAGATCATTCGCCTGTATGTCGAGCGCGATACTCTGGAGGTCGAGGGCATCTATCTGCTGCTCTGCAATCCCGAGAGCATCCCGGAAGTGACGCTCTTCTACCCCTATCCGGCCCGGGACTATCTCGGGGAGGCTCACACCGTCCTGCTGGAGGCCCGGCCCCCGGGCGGCCAATGGCGCACCCTCAGGTTCGTGGAGCATCCCGTGCCGCGAAGCCTGCCGACCGGGGAGATGAGCGGGGGCGCCCGATGGTGGGTGCCGCTGACCATGGGGGACAGCCTCGAGGTGCGCACCGTCTATCGCCAGGCCGTCCGTGGCGACTGCGCCACCTACATCGTCCGCACGACCCGCGCATGGGGCCGCCCGCTCGAGAACGCCCGCTTCGAGATCCACCTCGCCCAAGGATTGTCCCCGGTGAGCTTTAGCTTTCCTTTCCGCAATGTGGCCACCCCGCAAGGAACTTATTACCTCTACGAAGCGTCCAACTTTTCACCTGACAGCGACATCGATGTTTGCTGGAATGAGGAATCGGTAGAGTGACGGCCTCGGCGGATCACGATCACCCTGCGGGATGATGGCCGGGCCCGGCCGGTAGTAGGGGCGGCAGCGAAAGGGTTTGCAGATGGTAGAGGCACAGATGGTGCGGCGCGGGCGTCTTGCCGTGGGAGCCGCGATGCTCAAGGCAACCGGCATGTTCCCTCTTGCGCTGTTCGCCCTGCTGGCGGCTGTTTCCCCCGCGCTCGCGGAAGGGGTGAGCTGGCAGGATCTGACGCTGGATGAGGCGCTCGCCAAGGCCAAGGAACAGGACACGATCGTTCTGATCGATGTCTATGCGGCGCATTGCGGTCAATGCAAGGAGATGGACGAAGGCTTGTGGGAGCAGGCCGAGGGCGCCGACCTGGCCGAAGGGCTGATCGCGCTGCGCGTTTCCACCGACAATCCCGAGGGGCATGCCGTGCAGCGCCGCTATCCGGTACTGGGCCTGCCGCTGGTGCTCTTTCTCGAGCCGGACGGCCGCGAGATCGATCGGATCGTGGGATACAACGATCACGACGCTTTTCTCGAAGAGGCCCGCACGATCAGAAACGGCATCGATCTGCTGCCTGAAATGGAGGCCGAACTGGAAACGCGGCCCCTGCCCCACCTCATGACCGAGGTGCTCAAGAAGTACCTCTACCGCAAACGCGAGGCGGAGGCGGAGGCCCTGCTCGATAAGATCATCAGCGCCGATACGCAGGGCCGCAGCGCCACCATGGCCCTGTCCTACACCGCGAAGTATTATGACTACTTCCGCCGGGACAAGCTGAAGGCCCAGTCCTATCACGTCCGGCTGCTCAAGACCTACCCCGGATCGATCGGGGTCACCGGCGCGATTCGTTCCACGCTTGACTTCGCGCGCTCGCAGGGCGCGCTGGATCAGTGGATCGAGTTCGTCTGCTCGCTGACCGATGAGAATCCGACCGCGTCGCGCCTGAACTACTACGTCGCCAAGTTCTCCCATGACTACGGACTGCGGGGCGAATGCCTCGGCCGGGCGGCGCGCAATGCCAAGGCATCCGGCATGCCGGGCGCGGACAAGATGGATTCGATCGCCGTGATCCTCGAGGGCGGATCGTAGCCGGTGCGCCGGCGACCGTCAGAGGTGCTCGATCAGGATCCGTATCCCGATGCCGACCAGGATGATGCCGCCCACCACTTCCATGCGCTGTCCCACGGCCGATCGCAGCCGGGCGCCCAGGTGGGCGCCGATCATGGAGAGGCCCATCGTGATCAGCCCGATCACGATGCAGGGCGTGGCGATCGCGATGTCCAAGAGGGCCAGGCTCAGGCCCACCGCGAAGGCGTCGATGCTGGTGGCCAGGGACAGCATGACCAGCGAGCCGCCCCGCGACGGATCGCGAGCCAGCTTCTCGCCTGACGACAGTCCCGAGATCACCATCCGCACGCCGACGAAGGCGAGCAGGCCGAAGGCGATCCAGTGATCCACGGCGGCCAGCCAGCCGGCCAGGCCCCGGCCGAGGAACCAGCCGGCCAGCGGCATCAACGCCTGAAACAGACCGAAGTGGAAGGCGAGGCGCAGCACCGGCCGGGGGCCGTTCATGTAGCCCCCGGCCCCGGCGCCCACCGATACGGCGAACGCATCCAGAGCCAGGCCGAGCGCGATGAGTGTGATCTCGATGAATGACACGGAATCTCCCGGTGCGCGGCGCGGCCGGAGCTTCGTCTCGAGCGCGGCTCCCGCGCCGACCGGTGCCTAGCGGCTGAGTCGTTGCGCCAGGGCAACGACCTCGCCGAACTCCTCGAGCTCCCAATCCGTGTTGCGGGCTCTGCGGTCGGCCAGTTCGGGGTGGTTCGCGCGAAGCAGGCCGAGAAACAGCACGGTGCGCATTCCTGCCGCGCGGGCGCCCTCATGCTCCCGGCTGCCGCCATCGCCCACGAACAGACAGGCCTCCGGCCGCACCCCCAGGCGCTGGGCGGCGCGGTGATAGATCTCCACGTCCGGCTTCATCACGCCTTCGTGACAGGAGACCAGGAAGGCGTCGAACAGGGGCGCCAGGGGCGACTCCTCCCAGGCCGCAACCTCGTCGAAGGCGGCGTTGCTGATCAGGCCGATCTTGAGCCCCCGCGCCCGCATGGTCTCGATGCCGGCCAGGATCTCGGGCCGCACCTGGGTCAGCGCCGCGCGGAAGCGGGCCGGGCGCAGTTCGGTCGCGCGGCGGATCGCATCCTCCGCAATGGAGGGATCGATGGCGTGGGCGATTAGACGAACGGATTCGTAGGCATCCCGCACAGTGCCCAGGGCGTGGTGGGGCGATTCCTCGATCACCTTCTGGGCCCACAGGTGGACGTCGATGCCGAGCAGCTCGGGCGTCGAGGTTCCGGGCGGCAAGGAGGTCATGTCGACCAGCGTGTGAAACAGATCGAAAATGACGGCCCGCAGAGGGCCCGGCGCGGCGGGTCCGGAATGTGCGGTCATGGCAACTCCCGTGGGTAGGCCGCAGCCGCGGCCGGAGGATGAGATCGACCGGCCCCGGAGTCGCGGCGACCCCTCCTGTTGGCATCCACATGAAGGGGCGATCTTAGAGATGCAGATCCGGGCCCGTCAAGGTATGCTTCGGCCAAGGAGGATTCCATGGACAAGCTCGAGCAGATCTTCGAACAGCAGATGAAACTGAATCGATACACCTTCGAGAAGAATCGGCTGGTGGGATTCGACGAGATTCCAAAGGAACGCAGCCTGCAGAACGAGTGGCTGCGCAACTACGCGCTGGCCATGTCCCAGGAAATCGCTGAAATGGTCGACTCCACCAACTGGAAATGGTGGCGGACGAAGGTCGACCTCTTCGATGAGCAGAACCTGAAGGTCGAGCTGGTCGACATCCTGCATTTCTGGGTCAGCGCCTGCCAGGTGATGGGGCTTTCGGCCGAGGATGTCTTCCGCATGTACACGCAGAAGAACAAGATCAATGCCGCGCGCCAGGACAGCGGCTACATCACCAAGGACGAGACCGAAAACCGTACGATCGGGTAGCCAGACCGTACAGCCGGGTAGCGAGACCGCACGATCAGGCAGCGCGGATCCGTCCCTTGGCAGAGGGCGCATCCGCGACCGTTCACAGCCGCTGGGTTGGCCCCCGGCGGCCCTCGCCGTTCTACTCCACCGTGACGCTCTTGGCCAGATTCTTGGGTTGATCGATCGGGCAACCGCGCAACACGGCCGACTCGTAGGCGAACAGCTGGACCGCAACCGTGGTCAGGAAGGGCGTCAGGAGCTCGTCGGTCTTGGGCAGAACGATGACCTGATCGGACAGGTCCGGCAACTCGCCGGCGCTCTCGGTCGTGATCGTCAGCACCGGGCCGCTGCGCGCCCGGATCTCCTGAAGATTGGTCAGTGTCCGGCTGTACAACGAGTCGTGCGGGATGACGAACACCGAGGTGAAGGTGTTGTTGATCAGCGCGATCGGTCCGTGCTTCATCTCGGCGGCCGAGTAGCCCTCGGCGTGGACATAGGCGATTTCCTTCAGCTTCAGGGCGCCTTCCATGGCGACCGGGAACGAGTAGCCGCGGCCCATGAAGTAGAAGTTCTCCGATGTCAGGAATCGCCTGGCCGCTTCCTGGAACTGGTCGCGCATCTGGAGGATCTGCCGGATCTTCTCCGGAAGCAGTTCGACATCATCGATCAACTGGCGGCCCCGCGAGAAGGACAGGTCGCGCATTCTTCCGACCAACAGCGCGAAGAGGAAGTGCGCCATCATCGTGTTGAGCATCGTCTTGGTCGAGGCGACGGCGTACTCGAACCCGGCGTGGATGAAGATGCCCGCGCCGCACTCGCGGGCGATGGTGGATGCCACCCGGTTGACGATTCCGAGCACCTTGCCGCCTTTGCGCTGGACCTCGCGCAGCGCCATGATCGTGTCGGCCGTCTCGCCGGACTGGGAGATCGCGAAGAAGAGCATGTTGCGATCCACGATCGGATTGCTGTAGCGGTACTCGGGCGCGTATTCGGCCGTGGTTTCGATGCGGGCCAGATCCTCGATCATGCGGGCGCCCACCGAGGCGGCCAGGTAGGAGGTGCCGCACCCCAGGAGCCGCACGCGGTTGATCTCGAGATAGTCGCGCGGTTCCATGCCGAGCCCGCCCAGCTTGGCGGTGCCGAAGGCGCTCTGGATCCGTCCGCGGAAGGCGTTCTCGAGGGCCTCCGGCTGATCGTAGATCTCCTTGAGCATGAAGTGCGGGTAGTCGCGCTTGTCGGCTACCGAGGGGGGCAGGTCGATCGCGCTCCAGGTGCTGTCCGCGCGGGCGCCTCCGGCCAGCCGTTGGATCTGATGATCCTTGCCCTGCAGAACCGCGATGTCGCCGTCCTCAAGGTAGACGACCTGGTCGGCGCGGCCGGCCATCGCCACCGTATCGGAGGCGACGAAGGATCCCTCCTCGCCGATACCGACGATCAGAGGCGATCCCTGGCGGGCGGCCACGATCTTGCCCGGCTCCTCGGCCGACATCACGGCGATCCCGTAGGTGCCCTCGACATGGCGAAGGGCCGCGCGGACCCCGTCCTCCAGGCATCCGTTGGTGTGGGTCGCGATCAGTTGCGCGAGCACCTCGGTGTCGGTGTCGGAGAGGAACCGATGGCCCTTGGCCTCCAGGTCGGTGCGCAGCTCCCGGTAGTTGTCGATGACGCCGTTGTGCACCAAGGCGATCCGCTTCTTGCCGTCGAAGTGTGGGTGGGCATTGATGTCGGTGGGGGGGCCATGAGTGGCCCAACGCGTGTGGGCAATCCCGGCGCGAGCCGCGAGATCCTTGGGGAGCTCGCCCCACAGATCAGCCACCTTCCCGGCACGTTTCTGAAGCTTCAGCTTCGAACGCACCTGCCAGGCCAGACCGGCCGAGTCATAGCCGCGGTACTCGAGCCTCTTGAGGCCCTCCATCAGCAGGCTGACCGGCACCTTCTTGGCGGCCGTGAACCCGACGATTCCACACATGCTTCTGCCCTCCGCATGACTTCTGTTCAGCCGTAGATGATCCGCCGGATCTGACGCTCGGTCAGCGCCGAGGGGCGGACGAGTATGTGCGCGGCCTCCTCGCGCAAGCGCGGGAAGATCTCCCGATTTCGCAGGCCTCTGCGCTGGAGTTCCTGATGACGAGACCGGAGCCACGCGGCCAGGTCTTGGCCGTACCAGGTATGAAGCTCCTCGACAATCTTGGCCACGGTTGCTTCCTCGAGACCGGTCACCGCCTGAAGATGTTCCAGAAGGTCCTGATGCGACCGCATGAATCACCTCCCGACAGAGGTCAGTTTGCCACTCCGACTCCAAGATGACAACAGATGTACCCGATATCGGGCAGAAATATCCTCTTCTGTACAGAAACTCGCCCCAGATGCGTACATTTCTTCTCGAGACCTCTTTTGTCGCAACTCTTTATCATCTGTTTTGCCCCGGGGCACGGACCTAAATGATTGATATTGAATTCTCTACAGACTTCAACCGTGACGAAATGGGGTCATCACACACGCCCTGTCGACGGGAGGGTGGAAGCTGGCGATCAACCACGGAGAACGGAGGCTGGCGATCGGCCATGGAGAACGGAGGCTGGCGATCGGCCGTGGAGAACGGAGGCTGGCGGTCGGCCGTGGACAGCTGAGGCCGGCCACTCGCCATGGCGCATGCAGGCCGGCCAACGGCGTCTCGCCAACGACCGTGGAGAATTCGGGCCGGGTCGCTTGTCACGCGACCCATAAGCAGCAACCCGTTCCATCCACCGCGGGTCGGCCGAACGGGCGTTGGGGAACTGACAGAAACTCGTCCGAGATGCAGGCAATGGGACCCTGTCTGTAGTGACCGCTGCGGCAAGGGCGCTGCACGTGGACCCCGGGGTCCAGACTAAGACAATGCGTTTCAATGTGTTATAGGCTTCAACCGTGACGAAATGGGGGTCATCACACACGCCTGTCTGTAGTGACCGCTGCGGCAATGGCGCTGCACGTGGACCCCGGGGTCCAGACTAAGATATTTCTTGTAAATGTTTTATAGTCTTTAGCCGTGACGAAATGGGGGTCATCACACAGGCCCTGTCGACGGGAGGGGGGAAGCTGGCGACCGGCCATGGAGAACGGAGGCTGGCGATCGGCCATGGACAGCTGAGGCCGGCCACCCGCCATGGTGCATGCAGGCCGGCAACGGCGCCTCACCAGCGGGGTCTCACCAACGGCTACGGAAGACACACGCCCGGTCGCCTGCCACGCGGCCCATGGCAACAACGTGTTGCATCCGCTGCGGGTCGGCCGAAGGGCGGCGAAGAACTATACAGAATTGCGTCAAAACTATGACACTGGATGGCGGCGCAAGGGAACTCAGGGGGCTGGACCGGCTCCACGCAGGGGGTTGGACCGGCTCCACGCAGGGGGTTGGATCGGTTCCACTCAGGGGTTGGACCGGTCCCACTCGGGGGTTGGATCGGTTCGGGGCTCTTCCAGCGGTGGTTGATGCGGGCGGCGATCGAGCAGGATCCCCACCACTGCGCCGAAGACGGTGGTCAGGACCTGAATCCCCGGGGCCAGCAGGATGGCGAAGAGCTGGACGCTGGCGAACGACTGGCTCGGGAACAAGCCAACCCCCTGGGTAGGGTGAACCAGGGGGATCCACCGCAGGATCTCCGGCGCCGGTCCGATGAAGTGGATGGTCATGAGGAAGGCGGCGAGCTGAAACCAGCACAGCACCATGGTGAGTCCGGATGTGGCCAGCGCCCAGGTCAGGACGCCGCGCAGGACCTGCCGCTCCGCGGAGACCCACGCCGGCGACCCGGGGGGCCGGCGACGGTAGTAGTGGGCCACCACGGCGCCGAGTGGAAAGCCCAGGGCCACATTGATGACGGGGATGCCATAGAAGGGGAAGAGCCCGGCGACCGTGAGGGTCCCGTAGAGAATGATGGCGAAGAACAAGTTGTTCGGCCTCCCATTGGCCGCGTCCTCCGCGGCCCGATCACGGGAGCTTAACCTGCCTGGGAGGCGCGGTTCAAGGTCCGGCGCACACTGCGCTTGAGGGCGTAGTACCCACCCAGCATCCGCCGGTACTTGTTCACGGTACGCCGCTGGATGGCGAAGCCCTTGCGCCGCATCAACTCGGCCAGATCATCATCGGTGTAGGCATCGCCCACGCGCTCGGCGTCCATGATCTCGCGCAGCACCTCGCGCGCGGCCGCGCCGGAGGCATGCCCGACCGCCTGGGAGAAGAACGCCGACAGGGGCAGGCACCCCTGGGGCGTGTCGGCGAAGCGGCCGTTGAGCAGCCGGGAGATCGTGCTCTCATCGCGGTTGACCTGTTCGGCCACCTCCCGCCGGGTCAGGGGCTTGAGGTAGCGCCGCCCGCGATCCAGAAACTCCCACTGGCGGTTGACCAGGATCTGCGTGGCGTTGAGCAGCAGGCTGCGGCGCTCATCGATGACCTGCTTGAGCCACTTGGCTTGGTCGACCTTCTCCTTGAGCAGCTTGCGCTCCTCGGCCGAGAGCTGGTCGCGGCGCTGGGCCATGCGGATGACCTTGGGATTCAACCGCAGATTGACGACCGACTGGTTGTTGTAGTGAACCTCGTACTTGTCGGGACCGTACCGGTCCGGATGGGCCCGGGTGATCGTGACTTCCGGGCGAACGCTGTTGGCGTCGAAGTGCTGGTCCTGGGTTCCGAAGGTCGGCACGAAGGTGAGCTTTTCGAGCTCCTCGAGAACGAATTTCGTGTCCACCCCTTCCCGGTTGCACAGGCGGACCAGCTCGCGTTCCTTCCCGGCCCGCAAGAGCTGGTATCCCTTGACGATCAGATCGACCCACTTGCTCTTGTTCCGGCGCCTGAGCTGGAGCTCGATCGACTCTTCCACCGTGGAGGCGAGCAGCCCCGGGGGATCGATGTTGGCCTTGAGATGATCCACGATCCGGACCACCCGTTCCTCGCTGACCGGTGCGCCGGCGTAAGCGGAGATATCGGTGGCCAGATCAGAGAAACTGCGCGTCAAGAAGCCGCGGGAGTCGAGGTCCTGGACAAGAAACTCTCCGATCTTTCCATCCAGACCGGAGAAGGTGAGCCGGACCTGTTCAAGAAGATCTTCCGTGAGGGTTTTCGCAGCGCTGACGCGCTGCATGGGGTCAGTCCAATCTTCGTCGGGCCGAGAAGTACCTCCCGCCCAGGACCCGCTTCCCGCGTGCGGCTCTTCACCGAGTTCGGCAATGCGCTGCATTGCCCGCTCATCCCATTCGTCGTTCGACTTCTGATCTTCGGCGTCAGAGGTCTTGGTATCGGCGGGAGCGTCCGCGGGACGTACCATTTCCAGCGCGGGATTGCCGTCGGCGAGCGTCTCGATCTCGGCGTTGAAATCGAGCAACGGTTTGACGAGCAGATTCATCTGCTGGACCATCTGAGGTGTGATGGTCAGCTCCATCCGCTGCGTCAAGCGCTGTGAGAGTCCCAGGTTTTGCTTCATGGGATCGCCCATTCCTCCAACAACATTCCATCCCGTTCTGGACCTACAGGATACGGCCTCGTTGTCTCCCTGCCTACCCAGTTCGATCGGAGCGCGTCGCGGGTGGCTTCATGGCGAAGGGAACGGGCCTGCTTCCAGCCATTCTTCTAACACATTGTTGGAAGGCATGTTGCGAAAAGTATGTTTCAGGTGAGCCAGCGGCGCCTGATCGGCCGCCTCCCGCCTGGCCGTCGAAAAGGCGGCTTGCAGCCACCGGCGCGCGCCGGGAGGCCTCCGCCGCGAAAGAACCTGACTGATGTAGTGGATGGGCAGGTCGTTCTTCCCCAGGAGGCGCCCGGAGCGTAGGATCAGTGATCGGCCGCATGAGGCTCTTCAGACCAGGCCGGCCCATTCGTTGCTGGAGTTGGGGAGAGGGATTGGGGACGCAAGGCGGATCTTCTCGGGAGAAGAATCGGGAGAAGAAACAGGAGGAGAATCATGGGGATCCTGGGACAGCCAGCGGACATCTCGCCGTGGCGGGAGCGCTTTCCGGAGAAGTTCGTCCCGCTCGCGGAGGTGTTTGGCCACGTGCGCCGCGGCGATCGGATCTTCATCGGCACGGCGTGCGGCGAGCCACAGCACCTGGTATCGGCCTTGATCGACTACGTCGAATCCAATCCACACGCCTTCTTCGACACGGAAGTTCTCCATGTGTGGACCCTGGGGGTGGCCCCCTATACCGATCCGAAGTTCCGGCGCCACTTCCGCCTGAACTCTTTCTTCATCGGCAACAACACCCGATCGGCCGTCAACCAGGGCCTGGCCGATTACACCCCCATTTCGCTCTCGCAGGTTGTCGCCCTGATCGAGCGGGGGCGGGTGCCCATCGATGTGGCGCTGGTTCAACTTTCACCTCCCGACGCGCAGGGGTTCATGAGCCTGGGCATCAGTGTGGATATCGTCAAGGCGGCGGTGGAGAGAGCCCAGATCGTCATCGGACAGGTCAACAGCCACATGCCCCGCGTGCTGGGCGACACCTTCCTGAACATCAAGGCTGTGGATTTCCTGATTCCCCACGAGGAACCGCTGCTGACCTACATCGCCGACCCGCCGGATGAGATCTCCCAGAAGATCGGCAAGTATGTCGCTCGCATCGTGCGCGACGGCGACACGATTCAGGTGGGGTATGGCAGCATCCCGAATGCCATCCTGAGCAACCTGAAGGAGAAGAATCATCTGGGCGTGCATACCGAGCTGCTTTCGGATGGGTTGGTCGATCTCATGGAACACCGCGTCGTCGACAACAGCCGCAAGTCGATCGATCGGGGCAAGACCGTGGCCACTTTCTGCATGGGCAGTCCCGAGACCTATCGATACCTGCACGACCATCCCGCGATCGACTTTCGGCCCACGTCCTACACGAACGATCCGTTGCGAATCGCGCAGCAGGCGAACATGGTGGCGATCAATACCTGCCTGGAGATCGATCTCACGGGCCAGGCCTCGGCCGAGTCCTTGGGCACGCAGTTCTACAGCGGCATCGGTGGGCAGGCCGATTTCATGCGCGGCGCGGCCCTGGCGCACGGGGGGCGGACCATTCTGGCGCTGCAATCCACCGCGGCGGGCGGAGGCGTCTCGCGCATTGTGCCCGAGATCAGCTCGGGGGCCGGCGTGACCCTGACGCGCACGGACGTGCAGTATGTGGTGACCGAGTACGGAATCGCGTACGTGCATGGAAAGAACATCCGCGAGCGGGCCATGGACTTGATCGCGATCGCGCATCCGGACTTTCGCGCTGATTTGATCGAGCGGGCCAAGGCGCGCAACCTGATCTATGCCGACCAGAAGTATGTGCCCGGGGTTCAGGGCGAGTACCCCGAGGACATGGAGGCCCGGCGCACGACCCACGCGGGCCACGAGCTTCTGCTGCGGCCGGTCAAGATCAGCGACGAGCCTCTGCTGCAGGACTTCTTCCGCGCCGTGTCGGACGAGACGCTCTACCGTCGCTTCATCTCCATTCGAACCGACATGCCGCACGAGCGCTTGCAGGAGTTCATCCAGGCCGATCACAGCCGGCATGTCGTCCTGCTGGCGGTGGCCGAGAAGGACAATCAAGAGGAGGTTCTCGGCATTGGGCAGTTCTTCATCCGCAAGAACGAGCACACCGCGGAGGCCGGCCTGATTGTGCGCGATGATCTGCAGGGCCAGGGGATCGGGTACGAATTGCTGAGCCACCTGACCCAACTGGCCCGGCGCCGGGGACTGCTCGGGTTCACGGCGCAGGTCCTGATCGAGAACCGGCCGATGCTTCACCTCTTCGAGAAGATGGGCTTCAGCATCACGAAGCGGACTTCCGCGGGCATGTATCAGATGGAGCTTGGGTTCGAAGCGTGACGCACAACGGTCCCGACGGGCCTGGGGTGGATTGCGTGAGAAGCAACGACATGAACAGGAGTGCGAATCCGGCGCGGCCGGCGTTGCCCGGCATGGGCCGGCTGCTGAATCCACAGGGCGTGGCGGTGATCGGCGCCTCGCGCCGGCCGGAGAAGATCGGCTACAAGATTGTCCAGAACATCCTGACCGTCGGCTACCGCGGACGCATTCTTCCCGTGAACCCGGCGGGGGGCGAGGTGCTCGGGATTCCCATCTGCAGAAGCATCGATGAGATTGCCGGCCGGGCCGAGGTGGCAGTGATCTCGATTCCGGCGCCGCGGGTGCTGGAGGCGGCCGAAGCCTGTGCCGCGGCCGGCGTCGAGTTCCTGGTGGTGGTGACCTCCGGCTTCTCCGAGGTGGGAAACCACGAGGGGGAGGAGGCCCTGGTGGCCTTGGCCCGCGCGCACGGCATGCGCGTGCTGGGGCCGAATGTCTTCGGCTTCTACTCGGCCCGGGCATCCCTGAATGCCGGGTTCGCCCCGCCCGACATCGAACCGGGGCGGGTGGCGATTCTCACGCAGAGCGGCGCCATGGGGGGCGCCATGATCGGCAAGACGCAGCTGGCCCACATCGGACTCTCGGCGCTGATTCCCCTGGGCAACAAGGCCGACATCACCGAGGCCGACCTGCTCGACTTCTTCGCGGAGGATCCCGAGACCGACATCGTGCTCATCTATATAGAAGGCGTCAAGAAAGGCCGGGCCCTCTTCGAGGCGCTGGAGAGCACGACGCGACACAAGCCGGTCATTGTCATCAAGTCCGGCCGTTCCCAGCGCGGCGCCCAGGCGGCCGCCTCCCACACCGGCTCCCTGTCAGGCTCGGATGTCATCTTCGATCATCTGATGCGGCAATGCGGGGTTCTGCGGGCCGAGCATCTCAACGAAGCCCTGCTGTGGTGCCAGGCCCTGGGTGACATGCCGCTGCCGTCCGGTGAGAACGCCGTGATCATCACCAACGGCGGCGGCGCGGGGGTGGCCGCCTCGGATGCGTGCGAGAAGTACGGCGTGTCCCTCTATGACGACAGTGAGATGCTCGAGCAGGCGTTCCGGCCGATCACGCCGCCCCTGGGATCGACCAAGAATCCGATCGATATGACCGGGGAGGCCACGACGGAGGCCTATCACCGCGCGCTGGCCGCAGCGGCGCAGGACGAGAATGTGCATGCCTGCCTGGCGATCTTCTGCGAGACGGCCCTGTTGAGCTTCGAATCCCTGCCGCGCGAGATCGAGATGATGCAGCGGGTGTTTCAAGAGAGGGGCAAGCCGGTCGTGTTCTGCCTGCTGGGGGGCCGCCGGGTGGAGGCCTGCATTCGCGAACTGGAGGCCAAGCATGTCACGGCCACCGACGAAGTCTATGCGGCCGCCTCGGCGTTGGCGGTGACTTTCCGGCAGGCCCGCCGCCAGGGCCGACGGAGCGCGCTCGGGGGGCCATCGGCGGGAGAGCGCGCTCCCGGGGGGCCAGCGGTGGGAGAGCGCGCTCCCGGGGGGGCATCGGCGGGAGAGACTGCGCTCGGGCGGCCGGAGGTGCGCGGGGGTGAGGTGGGGTATCGGTTCGACCGGGCGGCCATTGCCGGCGTGGTCGAGAAGGCCCGCGTCCAGGAGCGCGCCTTCCTGCTGGCGGATGAGGGGTATGCCGTCTTGCGGGCGGCCGGCATCGGGACCCCGGGGACCCGTGTGGCGCACAGCCTCGATGGCGCCGTGCTGGCCGCGGAGGAGTTGGGCTACCCGGTCGTCATGAAGGTGCTCTCCCGCGACATCCTGCACAAGAGCGACGTGGGCGGCGTGGCGCTTGACCTCGAGAACCGCAACGAGGTGATCGATGCCTACCAGGCCATCCGCCAGAACTGCCGCCGCCGGGCGCCCGAGGCCCGCCTGGACGGGGTCGAGATCAGCTCGATGGTCAAGGGCCGGGGTGAGTTCATCATCGGCGCCCGCCGGGATCCGATCTTCGGGCCGGTCGTGATGTTCGGGTTGGGAGGCGTCTACGTCGAGCTGCTGCAGGATGTGGCGTTCCGGGCGGCGCCGGCCGGCCGCACCGAGGTGCTCTCGATGATCAAGGAGACCCGCGCCCAGCGGCTGTTGGCCGGCTTTCGGGGGGAGGCGCCCCTTGACCAGGGAGCCGTGATTCAGACGATCGACCGGCTGGGCGCATTGATCCTGCGCGTGCCCGCGCTCGGCGACATCGAGATCAATCCGCTGGCGGTCTTCCGTGAGGGCGAGGGCGCTACCGCGGTGGATGTGCGGATCCTGCTCAGCCGCGCGGAGGAGTAGAGCCGTATGTCGCCATCCGTGGGATCCCCGCCGGCGCCGGACAGCAAACCGTTCGGCCTGCTGCTGGGTGTCATGTTCTTGCAGCAGATCTTCGGGGCCCTGACCTTTCCCTTCGCCCGGGCCGGTCTCGCGCACATCGAACCGTTCACCTTCGCCTTCTATCGCTTCGGTCTGGCCGCCATCGTGTTGTTGACCATCGTGCGGCTGCGCCGCTATGAGACCCGCATCCAGAGAGGCGATGCCCTGCGGATCGCGGGCCTCGGGGCGCTGGTCATCTTCCTCAATCAGGTGACCTACCTGGTGGGGCAATCGCTCACCGGGGCCGGCCACGGAGCGCTCCTGTTCGCGACCACGCCGATCTGGATCTTCCTGCTGGCGATGCTTCATCTGCGCGAGCGCCCGCCGCTGCGGCGCGTGCTGGGCATCCTGCTGGCCCTGGGCGGCGTGGCGCTGATCATGTCGGTGGGGAGCAAGACCTACGGGCGGGAGGCTCTGTGGGGTGATCTGATCATCTGGGTCTCGGTGCTGGCCTGGGCCTACTACGCGATTCTCGGCAAGCCGCTGGCCACCCGCTATGGCGCCACGCGCGTGACCGCCTACGCGCTGGCCTCGGGCGCCCTGCTCTACTTTCCTTTCGGCCTCTACCGGGCCCTGCAGGTCGACTATGGTCGTGTGCCGACCTCGGCCTGGGTCGCGGTGGCCTATGTGGGGTTGGGCACCTCGGTCGGGTCCTACATCCTGTGGTACTGGTTGCTGAAGCACATGGAGGCCTCGCGCGTGGCGGTGTTCCACAACGTCCAGCCCGTGATCGCCGTGGCGGCCGCGCACATCTTCCTGGGCGAGCCGGCCGGCCCCACGTTTCTGCTCGGCGCGGTGATTGTCATCTGCGGTGTCATGATCACCGAGATCGGACGGCATCCCCATCTGCACGGCAGAAGAAAACGGCCGGTCTCCCTCTAGGAGACCGGCCGCTGCCTTCGCTGCCGCGTGCGCCGGATCAGTCCGCCTTGCGTTCGTCCAGAATCCGGCGCGCCTTGCCGATGCTGCGCTCGATGGCCTGCGCCGGCACGATCGTGACGGGCACCTTGATGCCCACCACCGCCTGGATGCGCTGGGCGACCTTGACGGCCAGCTGCTCGAGGAATTCGCCGCCCTTCTCGTAGTACTCGCCCCGGGCTTCGGTATCGACGCTGATCGCATCGATATAGCCCTTCTTGAACAGGTGGATCTGATACTGCGGTTCGATCTCGACGAACTCCATCAGCACGCTTTCGATCTGCGAGGGGAAGACATTGACGCCGCTGACGATCATCATGTCGTCGGAGCGGCCGGTGACCTTCTCCATCACGATCTGTGTCCGGCCGCAGTCGCAGGGGATGCGCTGCAGGCGCGTGATGTCCTTGGTGCGGTAGCGGATCATCGGCATGGCCTGGCGCTGCAACGAGGTCAGCACCAGCTCGCCCTTCTCGCCGAGCGGCAGCGGTTGCTCGGTCTCGGTGTCGATGACCTCGGCCAGGATATGGTCCTCGTTGATATGCAACGTGCCGTTCTCGCAGGAGAAGGCGACCCCGGGACCCATCAGCTCGGTCAAACCGTAATGCTCCATGGCCAGGATGCCCATACGATCCTGGATCTTCTGCTTCATCTCGAGGGTCCACGGTTCGGCGCCGAAGAGGCCCACGCGCAGCGGGAAGCCCTTGAGATCCTTGCCGAGCGAATGGGCGCGCTCTGCGATGGTGAGGGCGTAGGTGGGCGTGCAGCCGATGACGGTCGTGCCGAAGTCCTCCATCAGGAGGAGCTGCTTCTCGGTCTGGCCCGATCCGGAGGGGATCACCGCGCAGCCGACGGTCTCGAAGCCCAGCAGGAATCCCAGCCCGCCGGTGAAGAGGCCCATGCCGTAGGCATTCTGAGCGATGTCATCCGGCCGGACCGTCTGGGCCCACATGGCGCGCGCCATGCATTCGCCCCACTGCTGCATGTCGTCCTTGGTGTACGGCCCCGTGATCGGTTTGCCGGTCGTGCCGGAGGAGGCATGGATGCGCACCAGGTCGGCCATCGGCACCGAGCAGAGGCCGAACGGATAGTTGTCCCGCAGGTCGTTCTTCACCGTGAAGGGAAAGTTGGCCAGATCGTCCAGGCCTTCCAGGTCGCCGGGCTTGATCCCCTTCTCGTCGAAGGCGTTTTTGTAGAAGGGGACATGCTCATACACCCGTTCGAGAGTGTCCTTCAGGAACGACAGCTGATGCTTGGCCATGGCCTCCGAAGGCATGGTTTCGAATGTCTCATTCCAGTACTTCTTCACGTCTTCTCCCCCGTGTTGCACGGTCCTCAACCACATGGCCCCGCGGGCCGTCTACTTGGTGAACATGACTTCCCAGCGCAGGAAGTACGCATCATCTTTGGGCTTGGTGCCCTGGGTTTCATCCAGAGGATCGACCAGGGGATCCTTGTAGAAATCACCCGGGTCGAAGCGTTCGGCCAAGAAGTGCGCGGAGATGTTGTCCGACAGGGTGGCCGACACCAAGAAGGTGTGCAGATCACCGCGGGTGTCGCCGGATCCGCGGCGGGCGGGCGGGAGCCCGCTGCGCTCGGGCGCGGTGAAGTGGTGGAAGGTGTAGGTGGCGCCGACCGCGCCGCTGAGTTTGAGCCCCACCTGGGCGTTCAAGGACATGATGTTGGTCCAGTAGGCGACGCCGTTCTGCTCATTGATCTGGCTGTAGATGTACAACTCGCTCCACTTCGGCCACCGGGAGAAGAGCGGGTTCCAGCCCTGGTTGTCATCGCTGTCGGGATCATCGCCGGATAGGTAGAAGGCGCCCAGCTTGATGCTGGGGTGCAGGAGTGTCAGAAAATTGCGGGAGACCCACAGATAGCCGCCGAACGCGCGATGGTCGCTGAGCTTCTTGCCATCGGCGGGATCGGCATGCTCGCCGAACTGGTAGGCGGCCTCCAGCCCGAAGCGCAGATCCCAGGGCAGGTCTCCGCTGGAGCGGGTGCCGAGGGTGTGCAGCTTGGTGTCCGGTTCGGGAGCGCTCTCCGGCTCCTCCTCCTTGTAGATGTAATAGGATTCGTTCTTCCCGACCATCGGTACCGGCTGGGTCAGGTACACGCCGAAGGCGGTCTCATCCTTGCCCACGATCGGCCGCTCGAGATCATTGGCCACCACGAAGTCGTCGTAGGCCGGGTTGCGAATGGCAAACAGGTCAATCTTGGCGCGGCGCAACCCCAGGGCATCGCCGTCGAGCATCACAAGGACGGCGTTGTGGTAGATGCTGCGCGATCCGTCATTCGGTCCGCCCTCGAGCAAGACGAAACCCTCGCCGCGAATGATGTCCTGGCGTCCGATGCGCAGGCCCAGCGGAAGATCGGCGACCTGGGGAATGTTCAGATAGAAGTTGTCGAGGATGATCTCGGTCTTCTCGGGCGTGACCCAGGGGTCGAGATACTTGCGCCACTCGGTCGTGAAGCGCGTCTTGAGCTCGAAGCCGGGGCGGAACTTCAGATCGGCCAGGATGCGGTGGCGCACGCGAAAGAAGGCCGCGTCGCTCGGAAAGCCGCTGGCACCGTCCGAATCAAAATCGAGAAGATTGTGGATCGTCACCTGGCGCACCCGGGTGTCGAATCCCAGATCGAGATCGACCGGCGGGGGCGGCGGATTGTAGACGGCGGTCCCGCTCTGGGCCGCGCCGGGTGACGGCAGGGCGGCCAGAAGAAGTCCCGCGAAGGCTGACGCCAGCAGGCCCAGCATGACCGGGACAGAAGCGGCCCGGGGGCGGCCGGCTTGGCCTGTGAATCTTGTCTTCCTCGGCCCGGGCATCTGGCTCTCCTTCGTCAACCGGTGGATCGTGCCGCGCGCATCGGCGGAGGGGTGTCCCGACGCACCGTGAAGTCCCAAAGGCGCATCAGAGGCGGACTATACCGGCGCCCTGGGGGCCGCATCAACGCCAAAGTCGAACGCTGCCGCCTCCTCGCCGGGGTCCAAGGGGTGCTGTCGGCCGGGAGTATCGGCCGGAGGTGCCAACCGGAGCTGTCGGCCGGAGATGCCCGCCCGAGCCGCCGGCCGAACGGCCAAAGACTGCTGGTGCAGGCGCCGCTTTCCCTCGATACTGGCACACCGGTCCGGCGCCGGCCGGAGTTCTGGTTGACACCTCCCCGCCCGGCACCCTAAAACCTCTTGAGTCGCCTTCAGATCGCGGAGATGTTCCACCAGGTGCGCTTGTCTACCAGGGAGGACGAAGATGAGTCAGAGGCCGGTTGTGATCGGTGTGTTGTTGCTGGTGGGTCTGCTGATGGCCTTCACGGATGCCTCGGCCCAGACCGCATTCGGCGATGCGACGCCGACGGTGCTCCAGTTCTTCATGGCGCTATTGCCCCTTCTGGTGGTTCTGATCGGGATCATCTTCTTCCAGCAGAGCGGCGCCGCCATGGCCATGATCGGCTGGGCGGTGGCCGTGTTGCTGGCCTTCTTGTATTTCAAGACGCCGCTCACGGTCGCGCTGGGCGCCTCCTGGTATGGCTTCGTGAAATCCTTCGGCATCTCGATCGCCGTGGTCTTCACGATGTTCATGATCTTTCTCATGAAAGAGGTCGGGGCCCTGAGCGTGGTGGCCGGGGCCGTCAAGCGCACCGTCGTGGGCAAGGAAGTGCAGGCGCTCAATATCGGCATCGGCTTCGGCTCCTTCCTCACCTCCTTGGGCATTGTGACCCCGGCCATGTTTCCCCCACTGCTGGTGGCCATGGGTTTCGCACCGGCCGCCGCGGTCGCGATCGCGGTCCTGGGCTACAATGCCACCACCTCCTTCGCGCTGCTCTCGATACCGATCACGCTGCCGGCCGAGATCTTCAACATCGATGTGCTGGCCTTCACCTTCAAGATCTGCATCTACCTGCCGGTCATCTCCGTGGGGCTGGCATTCGGGATCCTCTGGCTGGCGGGCGGCAAGGAATCGATGAAGCGGGGCGCCGTGCCCGGCGTCATCTCGGGGCTCAGCATCGCCCTCTTCGCGCTCGGATTCTCGATCATCAACTACGCCGGCGGCCGGGAGATCGTACCGGTTCGCATCATCGGCGTGCTGGCGGGATTGCTGTCGATGGGCGTCCTGGTCTTGTGGCAGCGGAGATTCCAGGGGCGCAAGATCGCCGCCGAGCTCGAGCAGCTGAAGCGGGAGAATCCGGTCCAGGCCGGCCCGCTGTGGCGCGCGCTGTCCCCCTGGATCATTCTGACGGTGCTGGCGGCCGTCGTTTCCTTCCCGAAGATCAACGGCTGGCTCAGTCAAGTCCCGGGCAGCCTGGAGACCTTCACGGTCTTCGACCGGACGATCGATCTCGATGTGCTCGGGCAGATCTACACCTGGATCCTGATCTCGGTCCTGCTCTCCTGCTTCTTCTTGCGGCCGACCGCGGCGCAGTGGCGGCAGGCCGTGACCGTCTGGCGACAGAGGTTCTTCTCGCCCTTCATGGCCTATGCCGTGTACTTCTCGATCGCCTATGTCATGGCCTGGTCCGCGATGGAGACGATCGTGGGCCCGGGCGGGAAGGCCGCCCTGGTGCCGTCGGCCTTCTTCGAGGTCTGGAACATGAACATCGTCGTGGGCGCCTCGCTGGCGGCCTTCTTCGGCGGGGCCTATAGCTACATCTCACCCGGTCTCGGGTTGTTCGGCGCCGTGGTCGGAGGATCGGAGACCGGCTCCAATGTGCTCTTCTTCAGAATCCAGGAGAAGGCCTGTGCGGATCTCGGCTTGACGCCGAAGCAGTTCATGACCGTCTACGGCGCGCATGCCGCCTCGGGCGGGGTGGCCTCGGCCATCACGCCGGCCAAGATCACGAATGCGGTGGCGACGATCGGCGCGGGACGCAAGCTCGAGGCGCAGATCATGCGCAAGCACATGGCGATCGCGATCGTTCTCACGGTCGCCATCGGCGTGATGACGGGCATCTTCGTCTCGATCGGGTTCTAGAACCAGCAAGAGGCTACGGCTCTTCCCCCGACATCGGGCCTCTGAGCTGCTTGACCCGTCCCCGGCGGCGCTTCTCGTTGAGCCGCCGGGCGCGCGAGGCTCTCGTCGGCCGTGTCTCACGGCGCGCCTTGGGCCGCTGGGCGGCATGGCGAATGAGCGCGATGAGCCGCTCGAGCGCATCCCTTCGATTCTGCTCCTGCGTGCGATACCGCCGCGCATCGATGATCAGGATCCCGTCGCGCGAGATCTTCCGGCGGGCCAATCTGTGCAGCCGCTCGCGCACATCCTCCGGCAGCACGCTCGATCCGGCCATGTCAAAGCGCAGTTGTACAGCCGTGGCGGTCTTGTTGACATTCTGGCCGCCGGGCCCGTCGGAACGCACGAAGGCCAGCTCGATGTCTCTCTCGTCCAGGGCGATCTGGGATGTGATCTGAAGCATGCTTCACTCCATTTCGTCCAGGGATGTCAGGCGTGTCAGCCGCCGGCCGTCGCAGGTGCGGTACTCCCGATACAGATTCGCCGTGAGGCAGGCGTGCACCGGAGAGACCGCGATCCAGTCGCCGAGCTGGATCCGATCGAACAGCGCGGGCGAAACCTCCAGGGTGCCATGTTCCTGAGACAGCCCCACCAGCGCGGCGTCGGCATGCATCCGGCCCAGACCGCCGGCCTCCAGATCCACGGCCAGGCCGTAGATCGTTCGTCCGGCAAAGGGTCCGCCGCGAGGGGTGAGGCCTTCCTTGCAGAGGTGTACCGCGCCGCCGTACAGGTTCAGGTGCCGGCGTCGCGGGTAGCGGCCGGTGACCGGGCAGAGCACGGCCAGCGCCGGCTGTTCGGGGGTGCAGGCGCCCAGGTGCATCTGCATCAGATCGTAGAAGATGAAATTGCCGGGACGCAGCTCGGCGACCCCGCGAAAGTCGGTCGCCAGGCTGCAACTGGGGGTGTCCCCCACAGAGATCTCGATCGGAGCATGGCCGGCCCGCAGGAGATGCTCGCGCAGGCGCAGCAGGTGCGCGACGCTGGTCCGGTGGATCCGGTCGACTTCGGCCGGCTCCCCGGCGTGATAGGTGTGTCCGGCGTGGGCGAGCAGGCCGGCGAGCTGGAGACCGGGATGAGCCTTGACGGCGCCGGCCATGGCCACCACCGCCGGCGCATCATCCCAGGGCAGCCCCGCGCGCGCCGACCCCACGTCGATCTTGATCCACAGGGTTACCCGCCCCGGCCATGAGGCCGGCAGGTGGGCCAGAACGGCCGGATCGTCCGCCAGCAATCCCAGACGGACCTGTCGGCTCAAGGCCGTCAACGCGTCGATCTGATGCGGGTTCACCGGAACGGCGATCGTGATGTCGCGCCAGCCGGCCGCCGCGAAGTAACGGGCCATATCGACCGATGAGACCGTGATGGCGGTGACCCCGCGCTCCCGGAACCACTCGCCGATGGCCGCCGACTGGTGGGTCTTGAAATGCGGGCGCAAGTGCGTCGCACCGGGGGAGGCCTGGCAGGCCGCGAGCCGCCCCAGCATGCGGTCCAGGTTGGCCCGCGCGCGGACGCTGTCCAACAGGAGCGTCGGGCGGCGGATTTCGGTTGCGACGGCAGGGTTCTGTGACAACATCAGCATGCCTCATCTGGATTCCGGCGTCCATCGTCCTGCATCTGCGGCGCCTGGGCAACCGGCTTTCGCCCATGGCAGGAGGCGCATTCATGAAGTACTTGATTACCGGAGGCACCGGTTTCATCGGATCGGCCCTGTGCCGGCATCTGCTGGCGCGGGGCGCGGAACTGATCGTGGTGAGCCGCCATCCATCCTCGGTGCTGCCCAACCTGGCGCCCTCCCCCGATCAGGCTTCGCGGATCCGGGGCATCGGATCGGTGGCTGCCTGGGAAGAGCCGGTCGATGTGGTGATCAATCTGGCGGGCGCCCCGATCGCCGGCGGTCGTTGGTCGGCCCGCCGGCGCCGGATCCTGCGCGACAGCCGCCTGGAGGCGACCGCCCAGCTGATCGGTTACATCCAGCGCTGCGATCCCCGTCCCCGGGTCTTCCTGAGCGCCTCGGCGGTGGGTTACTACGGTGACCGTGGGGATCAGGTGCTGACCGAATCCGCCTCCGCCGGCGAAGGCTTCCTGGCCGATCTGTGCCGGGCATGGGAATCCGCGGCCCTGGCCGCCGAGGCCTGGGGTGTGCGAACCTGCCGGGTGCGTTTGGGCCTGGTGTTGGGCCCGGACGGCGGGCTGCTGGCCACGCTGGCGAGCCTCTACCGGTGGGGCCTGGGGGGGCGGCTGGGATCGGGCCGGCAGTGGATGCCCTGGATCCACCGCGACGACCTCCTGGCGCTGATCGATCACCTCGTGGAGCATCCGATCCAGGGTCCGGTCAACGCAACCGCACCGAACCCGGTGAGGCAAGGGGACTTCTCACGCGCGTTGGGAGCGGCCGTACGGCGCCCGGCGCTCTGGTGGATTCCGTCCGTCATACTGAGGATGGCGCTGGGCGAGATGGCCGCCACGGTGCTCGCCAGCCAGCGGGCCCGGCCCGAGCGGGCTGAACAGACGGGGTTCGCCTTCCGGTTCCAGGAGATCGGGCCGAGCCTGGCGCATCTGCTCGCGCCGCCGGATGCGGATCCGGCGGCATCGAAGGAATGAGGATCGGATCGCGCCGCCGGCGGTCGGTTCGGCAGGCCCCGGGGTCATCCTCCGGCGGGACGGCCGAGTGTGATAGAATCGGTCCATGACGCAGGTTGCCCACAGGCGGGCCGCGGCGAGCGCTGGCCCGATCGGATCTTCCGGGCGGATGCCGCCCCGGGCCTGTCGCGGCCCGGCCGCCCTGGTCTGGATTGCGCTCTTGGCGGGGGTGCTCGGCGGGCCGGCGCCCGCGCGCGGTGCCATCTACGACTACGAGGCCATCCCCGACTCGAGTGAGACCTACACGACCGCCCTGTTTCGCATCCACGTGCCCGATGCGCCGCATGCCACCCTGCGGGGGGTCTACTTCTTCGTGAGCCCCTACAACAGCGACTCGCGTTACATCGTCGCGGATGCCGCCTTTCAGGCGTTGACCGGTGATGTGGATTTCGCCCTGATGGGGGCCCGCCTGGACAACGTGAACATGGATTCGGGGATCGGTGATGCCCTCCTCGAGGCCCTCGACGCCTTCGCCATCCTGAGCGGCCACGGGGAGCTGCGGCATGCGCCCCTCTACTTCGAGGGGTATTCCTGGGGCGGACAATGGTCGTATCACTTCACGAAGTGGCGGCCCGACCGGGTGATCGGCTTCGTGACGCAGAAGGGCGGCTATCACGACACCTCTCCGGCCGGAGAGGCCATCCTGGTCCCCGGCTATCTCTTCATCGGGGAACTCGACCTGCCGTATCGTATCGAGAATCTGACCGGTATCTTCGAGACGCACCGGCCGCTGGGCGCGCGCTGGATCTTGGCGATGCAGCCTGGGGCCGGCCACTCACCGATCACCGACCGCCTGCTCCTGGACGAGTACTTCCATGCGGTCATCGAGGGCCGCCTGCCCGAGACGATCGATCCGGAGGAGCCGGTCGCGCTTCGCACGCTGGTGGAACAGACCGCCTACCTCGGAAACCGCGAGACCCATGAGATCGGCTACTATCCCTGCTACAATGCCGATGCCGGCCTGGCCAGCTGGTGCCCCCGCCGCAGCGTCGCCAGCCAGTGGCAGGCGTTCGTATCCGATGGCGCTGTGACCGATACCCTCCCCTGCGATCCGGCCGCCGTCGAGGATTCCGCCTGGCCGGCGCCCGGCGGGGATCGCAGCGGCGGCGGCGAGAATCTCGCCGTCCGGAGCCACGGAACGGCCCTGCGACCCACCCTCTCGGTCCGGCCCAATCCGATCCTGGGCGGCGGCCGCCTGCATCTCTCACTATCATCGGTGGGGGCCGCGAGCGGCCGGGCCGGGGCTGTTCCGGCCGAAGGTTCGACGATCAGCCCGAGCGCGGGGTTGCGCGATGTCTCGCTGTGGACTGTCTGCGGCCGCCTGCTCCACCGCTGGGATCTGGGTGCGGGCCGGGAGGCCCACTGGAACTGGGACGGCTGCGATCAACGCGGCGCCAGGGTTCCCGCCGGCGTATACTTGCTGCGGGTGGGCGGCGCGGGCTGGAGCTGCTCGGCTCCGCTGCAGGTTCTGCGTTAGGATCCGCCCGCATCGAGAACATCGCGCAGTCTGCGCGCCAGGTCCGCGTGTGAGAAAGGCTTCTGTATGAAGTGGATGCCCTCATCGAGGATGCCGTGGTCTGCGATCACATCGGCCGTGTAGCCCGACATGAACAGGCACTTGATGTTGGGGCGCAGCTGTTGAAGATGCTTGGCCAGGTCGTGGCCGTTCATCTCGGGCATCACGACATCCGTGATGAGCAGGTCGATCTTGCCCGCGTGCCCCTCCGCCCACTGAATGGCCTCTCCCGGCAACGAGGCGGCCATCACCCGATAGCCCAGTTGCTCGAGCATGATCTTGCTCAATGCCAGCAGGGCCGGCTCGTCTTCCACCAATAGGATGGTCTCCTCCCCCTGGTCTTTGCGCTGATCCTTGACGCCGGCCCGCGCGGCAACCGCCTGCTCTTCCCCGTGCACGGGCAGATAGATATAGAAGGTCGTTCCCTGTCCGGGCGCGCTTTCCATGTCGATGAACCCGCCATTCTGCTTGACGATGCCGTAGACGGTGGCCAGTCCCAGTCCGGTGCCTTTGCCGATGTCCTTGGTGGTGAAGAACTGCTCGAACACCTGCGCGCGAGTCGCGGCGTCCATGCCGCAGCCATTGTCGCTGACCGCCAGCCGGGCGTATCTGCCCGGTGGGAGATGCTCGCCGCTCCTGCGGCCACCTTCGCCGATGGTGACCTGGTTCGTCTCAATGGTGATGATGCCGGCATTGTGGCCGATTGCATCGCGCGCGTTGATGATGAGATTGGCAAGCAGCTGGTCGATCTGGGCCGGATCGATCAGGACCGGATCCAACCGGCCGGATGGTAGCCAGCGCAGATCGATGTCCTCACCGATCAGTTGCCGGAGCATGGTCAGCATGGAAGCCACCGTCTCATCCAGATCAAGGATCCGAGGCGTGACCGGCTGCCTGCGGGCGAAGGCCAGAAGCTGGTGGGTGAGCCTGGCGGAGCGCTGGGCGGCTTTGTGAACCTCGCCAAGGCCGCTTCGCAGAACGCTGTCGGGCGGCAGCTCGGCCAAGGCCATTTCCACGTTCCCGAGAATGATGCTGAGCATGTTGTTGAAGTCGTGCGCAATGCCCCCGGCCAGGCGGCCGATCGATTCGATTCGCTGCGACTGCGCCAGCTGCTCGCGCAACTGCTCCCTGTCTGCCTCGGCGTGCCTGCGATCGGTGATGTCGCGACAGGTGCCGAAGTATCCCTCCACCTTGCCTTGGAAGTCGAAAATGGGGGTCGCATTCGTTTCGAAGACGATCGGGCGACCGTCCTTGTGCAGCATGGTATCCTCGAGCGCGACGATTCGGCCGCCCTTTCTTACGATCGCCTCGCAGATGCG
>CAYQJL010000212.1:0-20492 GCA_964417675.1 uncultured bacterium
GGTGGCCCCGCATCGCGGGCGCGGTGCTCCTGCTGGCCACGGCCTTCTTCTTCACATTCTTCAACATGCACGAGATCCTCTCGGGGAAACTGGAACGGATCACTGTGTTCGTACTCTTCCTCGGGCCTTTGCTCGGAAGCGGCCTGGCTCTGCTCACCAGCCGGCATTTCGACGAGGATGGCCAGAACCACAATGGTCAGGACCATAGAAGCCGGGGGGAGGCGATGGGGTGATCTATCCACGACGGATCGGGCTTGACCGACACCACGGGCTTGCCCGACATCGGGATCCCGCTATAGTGCAGGCTGGTCTCGCCTGATGATCGTCGGACGGCCTGTCGGACCTGGAAGAGAGCGCCCGCACCGAGTCGATGGCGCTCATCCGCAACCGAAGACGGGAGTGAACTGCGCATGGCACGGATCTACGACACGATTCTCGATACGATCGGACGCACGCCGCTGGTACGGGCCCCGCGCTTCGCCGCCGATGCGAAGGCGGATCTGGTTTTCAAGCTCGAATCATTCAATCCCATGTCGAGTGTGAAAGACCGGGCGGCCCTGGCCATCATCGAAGCCGCGATCGAAGACGGACTCATTCACAAAGACAGCACGATCATCGAGCCCACCAGTGGCAACACGGGCATCGGCCTGGCCCTGGTGTGCGCGGTCAAGGGCATCCGGCTGATCATCATCATGCCCGAGACCATGTCGCAGGAGCGGCGCAGGACCATCAAGGCCCTCGGCGCCGAGCTGGTGCTCACCGAGGGCGCACTCGGGATGAAGGGAGCGCTGGCCAAGGCCGAGGAAATGCGCGCCAGCCTGCCCGGCGCCATCATCGCCGGCCAGTTCGTCAATCCGGCCAATCCCGCCATTCACCGCCGTACGACCGGCCCCGAGATCTGGCACGACAGCGACGGCCAGGTCGATGTCTTCGTCGCCGGTGTCGGGACCGGGGGCACGATCACGGGGGTAGGCCCCTACCTCAAGGAAAAGAAACCGGAGGTCAGGATCGTCGCCGTCGAACCCGCGGACTCCCCCGTCCTCTCCGGCGGCCAGCCGGGACCGCACAAGATCCAGGGCATCGGAGCTGGATTCGTTCCGCAAGTCATGGACCTCTATGTCGTCGATGAGATCATCCAGGTCTCGAACGAGGATGCCTTCGAAACCGCGCGCCGGCTCTGCCGCGAGGATGGGCTGATGGTGGGCATCTCCTCGGGGGCGGTCGCCTGGGCCGCACGCCAGCTTGCCGGGCGGGAGGAGCTGTCCGGGCAGATGATCGTCTCACTTCTGGCGAGCCACGGGGAGCGCTACCTGTCCACACCGCTGTTCGCCGACATCGACTGATCGTCCCTGTCAGAATCTGAGGCTGATGCCGAAGCGGATCTGCCCGGCGCCGGGGCGGTTGCTGGGCGTCGATCCGGCCGCAGCCTGATCCGAGACGTCTGGCTCGTGCAGCCTGGGCACGGCGTAGCCCAGCGCGGCCCCCAGGGCGGCCCCCGCGAGGATGTCGGTCGGGAAGTGGGATCCGGACTGGTAGCGCAGCCATCCCACCGTCGCGGCCGCTGACAGGCTGCCCGCCCAGACCCAGCCGCGGGCATCATCGCCGGGATGCAGGCGGGCATACATGCTCGCCAGCATCACGGCCGAGGCAAACGCCCGGGCCGTGTGGCCCGAGGGAAAGGAACGGCGGGTCGTCAATGCGTCCCGCGCGGCCTGCGGAATCCGCGGGTCCGGATTGTAGGCATACGGCCGGGTGCGGCGTACGATCGCCTTGGTCAGCTGCACCAGGCCGGTGGTCAGAAGCATCGTCTCGGCCCCGATCACGAGGATCTCTTCGGGCTCCTGCCGGCCCGGTTGGGAGGCCAGGAGCGTCAGAGGCGAGAGACCGAGGCCCCAGACCAGGCCATCACTCCAGCGGGCCGCACCGGGCGACCAACGCGAGGCGGCCGATCGGTCGATGCCCGGGAGGAGGCGCGCATCCAGGCCCGCCTGTTCGGTCTCCGTCAAGGGAGATACCGTCCGTGAGAGAAGATAGGCCCCTCCCAGAGTCACGGCTCCCGCGGCGGCGAACAGAATCTCACCGGAGGCGTCAAGATCGTAGGAGGCCTCGCGGCTCGCCCGCGCATCGGGCGCGAGCAGGTTCCCGGCCAGGGGCAGGCTGAGAAGCAGCGCATACATTGCAAGACGCCGACTTCCCACGCGCATGACAGCCCCCCGTTTGCGAGCACACCGGTACCAGCCTCCCGCCGGACGGAAATCCTACCACAGGGCGGAAGCAGACTCGGACACCCTCAGTTCCGGACGCTGTCGCTATCAAAGATCGTTTGCCTGGAACGCCCTATCTGTGTGTACGACTGCGATGATCTCGAGTTTCCTCATGATCCACGTTGGTGGACAGGCGCTCTTGCCCTCACACTGGACAGTTGGCAGACTACCTCCATGCTCTCGAAGAACCGACATGTCGAACGGACGCCAATCCGGTTGGGCCTCATCGCGCTCCTCTTTGCCGTGGGTCTCACCTTCGCGCTTACTCTCTTTCCCGCGCATAGCTTCGATGTATGGTGGCATTTGAGAACCGGCCAGCTGATCCTCGAAGAAGGCAGCATTCCCACGGCGGACCCCTTCACCTACACGGCCACGGGCCGGCCGTGGGTCACACATGAGTGGCTGACCGAGGTCGTCTTCCACCTGCTCTACCGGCTCGGTGGGATCGACGCACTGGTCGTATCGAAGGCTCTCCTGGCGGCACTGGCCCTGGGGTTGGCAGCCTGCGCTTCCCTGATCGGCCCGCGCGGGCGGGACCGACTGCCTGCCGCGGCCCTTGGCGTTCTCCTGGCAGCTCCCCTCATCGCCCCCCGGGCCTTCATCCGCCCGCACATGCTGACGGCGGTCCTGCTGGGCCTACTGCTCCTTCTGCTGCAACTCGAATCCAACACGGGCCGCAAACGCTATCGACTCGCCTTGATTCCCCTGTTTCTGCTGTGGGCCAACCTCCATTCGGGGTTTGTCCTCGGCTTGGGTGTCCTGGCCGCGTTCTGGATCGGCGAAGGGGTGCGCGGGCTTCTGGCGCAACGCTCCCCGGGGAGCACCCATCACCCCTGGGTGTCCTGGAAGCACCGTGGCGCCATCCTCCTTGCGGCAGCGGCCGTTACGCTCCTGAATCCGCACCACGTGCACGCCTTGCTGTATCCCTTCCGGCTGATAGCCCGTGGAGAGGTTACCGAGACCATCGTGGAGTTGCGCAGCATTTTCCATCCCGCCTACCGGGACGCACTCTTTCTCAAGGTCCTGGCCGCCGGCGGGCTCCTCACGGCCGGGTTGCTGTTCAGCGCCAGGAAGCGCGTGCACTGGCCGATCCTGATCCCGGCGGTGCTGCTCGCCAGCCTGGCCCTGCTGTCACTTCGCAGCGTGTCCGAATTCGCCGTCATTCTGCCGGCCCTCATCGGCCTGCACGGTGACCGGCTGGGCAGACATCGCGCAATCGCGATGGCCACCACGCTGGCCGTCGTCCTGCTGGCCGCGGTGGGTGGCATCCTCGCGGCGCACGCGGGCGTGCCCATGGGCCGGGAAGGCAACCGCAAGCTCGGCCTGGGAATCGTCCCGGTCAACCGCCCCGCCGCGGCCGTCACGTTCCTGCGGGACGCCCACCCACCGGGAAACGTCTTCCACATCCTGGCCTTTGGGGGCTACTTCATCCACGAGTTGTGGCCGCAGAGGCGCGTCTTCATCGACGGCCGCCTGGATGTGTTTGCGCCGGGCTTCCTGCGCGCCTACCGGTCCATCATGGATACGGGTGAGGGCTGGGACCGCACCGTAGAACAGTACGGCATCAGCATGGCTGTCGTGGATTATGCCGACGCGCCCGCCCGGGACCAGGGCCTCCGAAGCCGCCTGCGCAACGATTCCGAATGGATCTGTGTGTTCTGCGCTGACAATCTGCTGATCTACGCGCGGAACATTGACGAGAATCAGGACATCCTCGACCGCTACGGATCGCCCTTTGACCCCAGTCTGCGATCCTCCCAATCGATCGAGCATTTCATCGCGAATGCTACCGCGGAGACGCTGGATCAGGCCATCGGCGCCTTCGGGCAGATGCGCGACCTGATTCCCACGGAGCTGGCTCCGGCAGTGGTGCTCGGCCAGCTGCTCGCGGGGGCCGGACGGAACACGGAGGCCGCCCGCAGCCTGGCGCAGGCCGTCGAGATCGATCCAACCGCCCCGCACCTACGACTGCTCTTGATGCAAACGCTCGGCAAGGCGGGCCAGATGGAGCGCGCCCGGGAACAGGTCTCCGCCCTACTGGGCCAGAGCTCGACCCCCGTCGAGATCCTGGTGTCCCTCGCCATCCAGGCCCGGGAGGCGGGTTGGCACAGCGAAGCCGTGGAGGCGATGGAGCAGGCAGTCGCGTTGCGGCCCGAAGATGTTCAGATTCGATTGCGCGCCGGGGCGTTCAACGCCGAGAGGGGCGACTTCCCGCGTGCCCGGGCGCACTTCCGCAAGGCCGGCCAGCTCCGGCCCGGGGATCCGGCTGTGGATCGGAACATGGAACGGCTGCGTCAACTGGAGCAACAGCGCAGGGAGTGACAGACGCGGCCCTCCCCTTCGCAGATCCTGATCTGAGGATCTGCTCTCGGGCGCCGCTCGATTCTCGTGGATCGCACGCGACCGGTTAGCGACGGCCGGTGAGCTTGCGCATCAGTTCCGAGAGCGTCTTGTAGTCCTCCGAGGACAGATCCGCATAGCCGATCGCCCGCAACATGGTCGTGATCTGCGTGCCGAGCTCGATGGCCTCCTCGTGGGACATCTCATCGAGATCGATTCCGCGGACCTTGGCCATGATCGAGTCGACCAGGCGGGCGGCCTTGGCTCCGCCGCGTACCGTGACGTTCGTCCGGTCCGAGATCTCGGAGGACGGCCCGGACGAGGATGCCACGGAGGCAAGGGCCGCCGGCGGCATCGGCTCGCTGGGGGTCAGGTGGGTCGGGTTCGAACGATCGGCATCTTCGCGGTGCGTACGATCTGACATCGGGTTCTCCTTCCCTCACATGGCGGCTCGATCGCCACGGCGGCCGTCATGGCCGGCAAGGTATCAACCCAAACGCGATCAAAATGATCGGGCCGGGGCACGGGTACGTTCTTCCTAACGGCGGCCCGGGCACGTTTCCTGAACGCTTTCCCCCCTTGGGCCTCCCGCCGCAGCACGCGACACAGCGATCGATCACCTTGTGTTGGAGATTGATAGCAGGTCGCGGATCGGTCATCCTCGCGTCATGAACCCTAGCGAACCCGGATCGAGCTCCCGCCCGGACGCGGCCGGCCACCTACGCTTAGCCACGCTCAAGCGCCTGCAGCGTGCCCGCGTTGAGATCGAGGCGGCCTGGCGCGCGGGCGCCGCCGGCCCGCTGGATGCCGGGGGCCTTCATGACCCGGCCCCCGAAGCGGAGGCCGGCCGGCTGCGGCTGTTGGATGTCCGCCCGGGCAATGCATATCTGCTGCGCCATATCCCCGGATCGGTCTCGATTCCCGCGGAAGAACTCTCCTGGCGCACGCCCGAGCTGCCGCCCAAGTGGAGTCGCTTTGCAGTGGTGGCCGCCGACGCGGCCACGGCCCGCCGCGTGGCGCGGGAGTTGCGGGCCCGGGGCTGGATCGGCGCGCGGCATGTATCGGGCACCCTCGACCATTGGCCCGGTCCCTGGCAAACCGGTCCCGCGCGGGAGATGCTCTGGGAGCCGACGCCCATCGTGCGCGAGTGGGCATGCCGGCTTCCGGCCGGCCGGGTGCTCGACCTGGGCTGCGGCAGCGGCCGGGACGCGGTCTACCTGGCCTGGCAGGGGCATCACGTCACCGCCGTGGATCTCCTGCCCGATGCGCTCGAGAAGGCCGCTGACCTCGCGCGGCGCTGCGGCGTCGAACTGGCGCTGCGCCAGATGGACCTGCGCAGGCAGAGACCCTCCGCCGAGCGGCCCTATGACATCGTCTGCATGGTGCGGTTTCTCGATCGCACCCTCCTGGAGTGGATTCCGGAGGCATTGGCACCCGGCGGCCACCTGCTGCTGGAGACCTATCGCGTCGCGCCCGAAAGCGAGGCCGCCGAGGCCGGCCCCGCGGATCCCGGGCCGCGGCGGGACGGCTTGCGGTTGGCGCCCGGCGAGGCGATCCGCGTGAGCGCGGCCGCCGGCCTCGAGCTGCGGGCCTACCAGGAAACCGACGACCGGGCCGGTGCGCCGATCGTGCGCCTTGTGGCCCGCAAGCGCTGAGGAGGCCCCATGGCCATCATCGAGGTCGACGAACAGATTCAAGGATTGATTCTCCTGGGCGTGCTTCAGGCGGGCGGGCTGCAGCCTACCGGTCCCTGTCCCGTGCTCGATCAAGACCTGGAAGCTCTGGTGGAGCGATTGAACGTCACCTTCGCCGAACCGGCCCAGGCCGGCACGCTCTTTCGTCCGGCACGTGAGCTCTATCGTTCCATTGGGATTGATCCGACCCGCCGGCGCCCCTCGTCGGAGGCTCTCATCCGCCGCGCCATCAAGGGCTCGCCGCTCTATCGTATCAACCGGGTCGTCGATGCGTGCAATCTCTGTTCGATGGAGTTCGCCCTGCCTATCGGGCTCTACGACACCGCCGAGGTGCGCTGGCCGGCCCGGCTGCGGTTGGGACGCGCGGGCGAGGGCTACAAGGGACTGGGGAAGGAGTATGTCAATGTGAGTGGCCGCTGGACCCTGGCCGACCGCGACGGTCCGTTCGGGAATCCGAGCTCGGACTCGTTCCGCACCCGGATCCGCGATGAGTCACAGGCCTGCACCTTCGTGATCTACGCGCCGGCCTCCTATGGCCGCGAACGATTGCAAGAGCAACTCGAGACGGCCGCCGCGTCGCTGCAGCGTTACGCGAATGCCCATGCGCTCAGACAGGAAATCGCCTGACCCCGCCGTCATCCCCGGCGCGGGAAGGATCCAGGCAAGCCGGCCAGATCGGGAATGCCGCTAGGCCCAGGCAAGCGGATCGATCCCCGGGAAGATGTTGTTGCGCGCCTCGATGCCGCTCAGCCAGGGCTCATCCACCACGCCCTGGATCAGATCCTCGTAGATCTTCGAGAAGTTGGCGATATGCTCTTTGGTCCGTGCGTGGGCATAGGGCACCATCGTTCCGGTCTTCATGATGAAGGCCCAATCGCTGCTTTGCGCCAGGAGCAGCTCGCGGCCGGCCTGCCGCAGCGCCCGCCAGGCATCCTCGCGGCCGTCGAAGCGTCCTTCCTTGGCCAGTTCGGCAAGACGAATCATGCGCCGGCCCGCACGATGCAGGTGCGGGTAGATCCAATCGTTGGCCCCCTCGAGCCAGAACTCGGCATACCCCTTGTAGCCCCAGCTCGAAAAGGACGGCGTCGCCACCTGGTTGACCGGGTAGCGCTGGAGGTGCTCGGAGAGTGTCGTTGTGGCAATCGTGTTCTGATCCGATGCAATCTTGCGCAACAGCATCTCGATGAAGACCGGCCCCTCGTACCACCAGTGGCCGAACAGCTCGGCATCGTAGGGCGCAATCACGATCGGGGCCCGGCCGTCCATGAGGCCGTGGAGATGTTCGATCTGCTTCTCGCGGTTGAACATGAAATTGCCCGCATGCTCGGCCGCCCGATCCCGGGCACGCTGGAAGTCATACGGTTCCTTGTGATCGCTCGCTCCCGTGATCCGATAGTACTTGATCCCCAGATTGGAGCGCTTGCCATCCCCGTGCAGAAACGGCTTCACATAGTCGTAATCGAGATCCCAGCCGACGTCGCGATAGAACTCCCGGTAGGTGAAATCGCCCGGATAGCCCTCCTTGGCACTCCAGACCTGCTTCGACGATTCCAGATCCCGCCCGAAGGCCGCCACGCCGGTCTTGCAGATCACCGGCGCGTAGATGCCGAACTTCGGCCGCGGGGTGGCGTGCAGGATTCCATGGGTATCCAGCACGAAATGCCGGATGCCCTCTTCCCCCAGGACTTCATCGACCCCCGGCTCGAAGCCACACTCGGGGAGCCAGATCCCGCGCGGGCGCCGTCCGAAGTGACGCTCATAGTCGTTGGCCGCTATGCGGATCTGGCCCCGCCAGACCCGGCGATCGCCGAGCATCAGCGGCAGAAACCCGTGCGTGGCGCCACAGGTGATGATCTCGAGCACTCCGCGATCCTGGAAAGAGCGGAAGGCGGTCAGCAGGTTGCGGTCATAACGGTCGGCGAATACCTCGCGGGCTTCGACGAAGAGCGCATGATAGCGCTTCGCCAGGGGATGGAACTCCGGCAGCCACTGGGTGCGCTCGACTTCCATTTCGGCCAGCAGAATCAGTTTGTCGATGTGGCGCAGGTAGCGTTCCTGAAGCAGCTCATCACTGAGCATCCCGGCCAGCGTCGGGGTGATCGACATGTTCAGGCGGAAATCGATACCGTCCCGCAGGAGGGATTCCATCATGACGATCAGCGGGACGTAGGTCTCGGTGATGGCCTCATACAGCCAATCCTCCTCGAAAAACTCCTCGTACTCCGGATGCCGCACGTAGGGCAAATGAGCATGCAACACGAGGGCCAGAAAGCCCCTGGGTTCAGACATGATATGGGCACCTTCCCTGGATCAGCGTCTAGTTCATCGTTCGGCCGAGCGTTCGGCTCAGCGCCCGGCTCAGCGTTCGGCTCAGCGGCCGGCTCAGCGTTCGGCTCAGCGTTCGGCTCAGCGCCCGGCTCAGCGGCCGGCTCACCGGCCTCGCGTCCGGCATCATGCTATGAACGAGTCCGCCGCCCCGCATGGTTCTCGATCATTTCGGTGGATGTCGTCTCACGCCTCACGGTGGGCGTAATCGTCTTGCGGAAGATCCCATCCGCGGATTCGGCGGTTGCGTCAATGACCTGGGTTCCGTCCGGGAGTTGGAATCGCAGACTGAAGGTGCCATCCGGGCGCAGTTTCACCGGCCGGCCCTGGACCGTCACGGTGGCGTCCGCCTCGGTGGCGCCGTAGACGATCAGCTCCGCATCGAGGACGAACCAGAAGCCCCGTACCGCGGGCGGCCGGTCGGGCAGCGCGCCGCTGCCCATGCTGGCCAGCATCCCCGAGGACCAATCGGCGCGCAGCCGCTCCCGCAGCAGCAGGCCGAGTTCGGCCGAGCTGTGGCTGTTCCTGACCGCCTGGGGCGCGGCCATCTCATAAAGCTGCCGGAAGGCCTCCGGCGTCTGGGTCCATTCCTCGTCGGTGATCTCGGAGGCCTGGTCCCGCGGCGTCGCCACCGGATTCGACCGGGCGATCGCGTGGAAGGTTCCATGCCGGTCGATGACCCCCACGGCGACGCGGTAGGTATGATCCGGTCGGCCCACGTTCAGATACCAGTTGGCGCTCCCGGGCGGCAGATCGATATCATAGCTGTCCTCGCCGTTGCCCTCCTCAGCCTTGTCATGGGGAGTGCCGGGATCGAAGGTGTAGACTCGCAGGACCCGCCGGTGCCCGCGCCAGGCATCGCCGATCGCCTTCTGCAACCGCTCGATCGTCTCCGGGGTCACCTCCCAGTAAGCATGCAGCCAATAGGGATCGCGAACGAGAAGGGCTACATGATCCTCTCCGTACCGGGAAGGGATATGCGGCTCGGCGCCGGTTGTGACCTGCGGCGGATAGACCGGCCGTGCCGGGGGCGCCGCCGCGGGCGGCGCAACCGGATGGGCCGCGAGCGCCTCGCGCCGTGCAGCCAGGATCCGGCGCTGATCATCGTGCCGCTCCGCTCGCGCCGGCGCCGTTTTGCGCGACGGCCGAGTCTGCGGGGTGACGCCCACATCGCCCCTGCGCCCGGTCGGCCTGCTGCGAGCCGCCTTGGCAGTTTCCGCCTTCTTCCCGGCCTCGGCCTTCTTCCCGACCTCGGCCTTCTTCCCGACCTCCGCCTTCTTCCCGGCCTCCGCCTTCTT
Source organism: uncultured bacterium (assembly GCA_964417675.1). GTDB lineage: Bacteria > Eisenbacteria > RBG-16-71-46 > CAIMUX01 > WJJG01 > CAYQJL01. The sequence goes on from CAYQJL010000212.1 coordinate 9,922, forward strand.
CCCGGCCAGCGCCATCCTGGTGAGCACGCGCTTGCTCGTGGCCGGCGCCGCCTTGGCGCCCGGCGCCTTCTTTCCGGCCTCGGCCTTGACCGGGGGCTTCTTCTTCCCGGCCAGCGCCATCTTTGTCGGCACGCGCTTGTTCGCGGTCGGCGCCGCCTTGGCGGCAGCTTGCCTGCCGGTCTTGGTCTTCTTGGAATCTGTCATGTGGCGATTCGTCTTCCCTTCGGTTCTGGTCCCGGCGGCCGTCTCTCTCGCAGCGGTCTCTGGCGCGGCCGCCTTCTTCGACGTCGGCTTCGTTCCCCCACGCCGGCTCGCTGTCCGTTCGAATCGTGGTGCGCGCCGGCGCGCCTGGGCCTTCATGACCGCGTCGATCAGCCCGTCCTTCGAAAGTGAGCTGCGTCCGGATACCTCGAGTTCACGGGCCAACGCGAGGACCTCGGCCTTGGTCATCGCTTCAAGTTCTATGCGTCTCATCACACTGCTCCAGGGTTAAGGACATCGCATGCCTCAGCACCGAATTCACGCGCCCTACGGAACCGGCCACACGCGCCGGGGCTCGCTCAAACACTAATTGGCGCCGTGGGTTGCACCTTTTCGGCACATCGACCGGGAAAACCAGGTTGCCCCGATCGTGCGCACGGACCCATCAGGTCTCACTAGGGGGCTCGGTCCGGGGAGACCCTCCGCCTTCCTGGGCAAGGATCCAGTTGATGTTCAGCTTCAGCGCCTCCGCCAGCCTGCGAAACGCCTCCCAATTGCGGGTCGCATCTTCGGTGTTCTCATGAGCCATCTTCCGGAGAACAGCGCGGTGCTTTCCGAAGCCAACAAAGGCTAACTCCTCGAGTGGCCGCCGGTCCAGAGGAAACTCCAGGGCATAACTCGATTCGATCACGTGCAGGCACTCCACGGCATACTCAGCCCGTGGTGATTCGACGATCCTCTCGAGCAGACCGCGCAGGACGCGGTCGTAGCTGCGAACCAGCGGCTCATGAGCCACTCTGAGCTCATTGTCGCGGGAGAATGACAGGATCTCGGCGATCTCGCCCAGCAACGCGCCGCGCCGCGCCGCCGCCGCCGAGGATGGGGCCGGATTCTGCTCCTCCACCCGATCCTCGGCCGCGCGAACCCCCTCCTGGAAGGTCGCCTCCAGCTCCGCCGCCTTCTCTGTAAGCATGCGCTCGAGAACATGGCCCGCGGCCGCTGACAGCACCTCGGGAACCTCGACGCCAGCCTGGCGGCAGGTCGTGATGAGATCACGGCCCTGCTCGAACAGCTCGGTCAGCTGCTCCTCCTGCCGGGCCAGAATGGAATCATAGGCCGTTCGGATGATTCGCTCGCGCCCTTCGGCCACCAGGTTGCGCAGGGTGTAGCGGCGGATGCCTCCGCTCTCCTGCAGCGTGGCTTCGTCGTGCGGCGGGGGCGCCTGGGCATAGGTTGTCGGATCTTCCTCTACGGGAAGCACATAGCACCGAATTCGCCCCGGCCCGTTGTAGAAGACATGGGCGAAGTAGTGGTGCACCTGCTCGGTCTCGGCATGCGTGAGGGCCAGCAGGCTGCGATGCGCGGTCCCCTCGCTTCCAGCCCCCTCCGCGATCGGCCCTTTCTGGTAGGCCAGGGTCCGGACCGAGTAGTTTAACTCCGCGCCGCCCGGTTGCTCGTCCAGGACAGCCGCGCCCAGGGCCATGCCTCCGGCCACCCGCTCGGGGCGGATCCTCTGCGGACGCGCGTAGCGGCGGTAGATGTCGGCTCCATTGCCGTGAGCGGGTATGTTGCTGGCCGCCTCCGCCAGGTAGTCCAGGAGCATCTCTTCCACATCGTACGACTGCCAGGGGGCGGCCAACTCGATCGCCCGACAGGCATAGGCCATGTTCTGCACCGTCTCGATCCCCGAGATATCGGCGAAGAACCACCCACAGCTGGTGAACATGAACATGGCGAAGCGCTGCGATTCGAGCAGGCACCACAGCCGCTGCCGCTCGCTGCGGTCGAGGTCGCGGCGGGCATGCTGGTCGATGAAGGCCTGCCGGGCCGATGGACTCGGATCGAGCAGGACGAGGATGTAGTCATCTCGCGTGGCCCAGGGATCATCGACGAGCGGACTGACCTGCTCCAGATAGGTCTCGATGATCCGGTCGCGAACCATGTCGAATCCGCGTCGCAACGGCGTGCGCCAGCGCTGATCCCACTCGGCCGCGCCCCCCGTCTGGCAACCACAGTCACGCTCCCAGCGGCCGACCCCATGGGCACAGCTCCAGGCCGTCCCCTCGTCGCGCTCTCCGAAGTTGAGATCGACCTCGTCGACCGGAGGATGCAGATCCAGGTAGCGGCCGTAGTTGGTGAAGGTCATTCCGTGAGGAGGAGCCTCGCGCCGGGTCAGATAGGCCAGGCACATGTCACCGAACGGCTCATGGTGGCCGTAGACCTCGCCATCGGTCGCCACATTGACGAAGCCATCCCCCTTGGGATCGCCGCCGGCCTTCTGCAAGCGGTCGCGGAAGGTCCCGGCGGATCGCAGGAGGTGGTTGAAGCTCACGTCCGAGGCCAGATGTCCATCGTAGAAGAAGACATCGATCGAACGATTCAGCCGGCGGTGGCGGCGGGCGTCCTTCAAGTAGAAACGGTACGGCTTTCGAGGATCGACCTTGCCGCCGGAGGCATCGCTCCAATGCCGGCTGCGGTCGAGGGGCCGGGTACGCAGGGCCTGATAGGGCGAGAGGATCACATAGCGGATGCCGAACTCGATCAGCATCTTGACCGTGTCCAGGTTGATGGCCGTCTCGGACAGCCAGATCGATTCACTCTTGCGCCCGAAGCGCCACTCGAAATCCCGCAGGCCCCAGACGATCTGGGTTCGCTTGTCGCGGTAATTGGCCAGCGGCATGATGAGGTGGTTGTAGACCTGCGCGATGGCATTGCCGTGACCGCCCTGAAGTCCCACGCTCAGGCGGTCGCCTTCGAGGATACTGTCATACACATCCCGGGCGTTGCGTTCGAGCCAGGTCAGCAAGGTGGGCCCGAAATCGAAATTGATGAAGGCGTAGTTGTTGCTGATCTCCTCGATCAAACTGCCCGCGCCCATGATGCGGCTACGCGCATTCGGCCGGTAGCATTCGTCCGCGATCCGTTCGTTCCAGTCGTGGGCCGGTGCGGCGCTCTCCTGCCGCGGCAGAATCCCGGACCAGGGATTCTCGCGCGGGGGCTGATAGAAGTGGCCGTGGATGACTACCTGCATCGGGGCGTGGCCTTCCTGTGGCTTCGGTTCCATGGGTTCCTCGTCAGCAGTCCTCCGCGAGTACGGCCGCCAGGTGCGGCAACACCTGGCTCGCGCTCTCGTGGAGAACGATGTCAGCTAGATCATCGAACGCCGTTGGCGTCTTGTTGATGAGGATCAGCCTGGCGCCCCCGCGCTTGGCCAGCTCGGGAACGGCCGCGGCTGGATAGACTTGCAGGGAACTGCCGATCGCGATCAGCAGATCGCAGGCCGCCGTGAGCTCATCGGCCTGCTCGAGGGCCTGCGCCGGGAGCATCTCGCCGAAGAAGACGACCCGGGGTTTGAGCCGCCCTCCGCAGGCCCGGCAGGGCGGCGGCAACGCCTCCTCGAGTTGGGCCCGTACCTGCTCCATCGTGAAGGTGGCATCGCAGTCGAGACAGCCGATCTGACGCGTGTTGCCGTGCAGTTCCACCACGCGCTGGGATCCGGCCTCCTGATGCAGGCCGTCGATGTTCTGGGTGATGACCCCCAGAAGTCGGCCCGTCTTCTCCATGGCCGCCAGGGCCAGATGCCCGGGGTTGGGTCGCGCGCCGCCGATCACCTGGTAGCGCACATCGCGGAAGAACTGCCAGAAGAGCGTGGCATCGCGCAGGAAGTAGTCTATGTCGGCGAACTTGGCGGGATCGTATTTGCTCCACAGGCTGTCGTCGCTGTCCCGGTAGGTTGGAATGCCGCTCTCGGCCGAAATGCCCGCCCCCGTGAAGGCCGCGATCCGGCGGGACTCCCGCACCCACTGCGCGGCGAGCCGCAGGACAAACCGGCTGGACGGGGAACGGCGCTCATCCTGGGAGGCGTGGGCTCCGGGCGCAACGCTGTCCCCATCACTGCCACCCTGCATCGTCATGGATCCCTTCGCGTGTGTTGAACTCCAACCCGAACCCGGGGCTACTATACGCCAAGCCGGCCCGCGGCTCCAGCGTGGCGAGCGCCGAGCCCGGCCGGCCGATCATGGAGCGCAACTGCAATTCTCCCAGGACATTGTCTCTACTGACTCACCGGCCGGGGCGCTTGTGCTGCGCGGGATGGCTCTGCTACACTTGCCTTTGTCCGGCTTTGGATCCGAATCAATCTGGCCGCAACTGGACGGAGGTCACCCATGGTCGCTCCCCACTCCTGGCATACCCTGACGATGCGCTTCCTGGCTCTCCTACCTGCCCTGCTTCTGGCGGTGGCCCTGCCGGCCGCTCACGCCGAGTGGGTGGACCTGGGCGGCGGCGCACTGGAGGTTCGCGCCGTCGAGTACGACGGTGAGCGAACGGTCATCGAGATGAGCCTGGGCGGATTCACCGCCCTGCCGGAGGAGATCGACGGCAAGACTTACCATCAGATCTTCCTGGGCTCGGAAAGTCGCTCGCTCGAGTCCGGGTTCCCGGCGCTGCCCGACGTGTGCCGCAGCGTCCTGATTCCCGGCGATCGCCGCATGCAGGTGCGGGTTCTCGAAACGGAGTATGTCGACCTTGTGGAGATGCCGGTGGCCCCGTCGAAAGGCAACCTGCCGCGAACCGTGGATCCGCGCTCGGTTCCCTACACGTTCGATGCGTTCTATGAGGGTTCCGGCGTCTATCCGGCCAGCGTGGCGGAGGGCCGGACCCCGTACATCCTGCGCGACTTCCGGGGCCTGGTCGTCGACCTGAATGTCTTCCAGTACCTCCCGGCCGAGGAAACGCTGCGCGTCTATACCCGGCTGGTGGTCGAGATCGCGCCCGACGGTCCGGCCGAGGTCAATCCGCTGTCGGCCGGGCGGCCGCAGGTGATCGATCGCCAATTCGACCAGCTCTACCGCCAGCAGTTCCTCAACTACGGGCTGGACCGCTACGACCCGGTCCTCGAGGATGGCGGCCTCCTGATCATCACCTACGACTCGTTCTACAGTGCGGTCCTGCCGCTCCAGGAGTGGAAGCTGCAACGCGGTTTGCCGACCGAGCTGGTCACCCTGTCGGAGATCGGCTCCACGACCACGCAGATCAAGAACTACATCACCAACGCCTACAACACGCAGGGCATCGCCTATGTTCTGCTCGTGGGAGACGCCGCCCAGGTGCCGACCTTCAGCCATGCCGGAGGCGGCTCGGATCCCACCTATGCCTGCATCGCGGGGAGCGATTACTACCCCGACCTCTTCGTGGGGCGCTTCTCGGCCGAGAACACGGCGCATGTGGACACGCAGGTGCAGCGCACGATCCATTACGAACGCGATGTCCTGGCCGGCGAGAGCTGGATGCAGTCCGGGACCGGCATCGCCTCGAACCAGGGACCGGGCCACTATGGCGAGTACGACAACGAGCACATGGATTACATTCGGGATGACTTGCTGGGCTACGGGTACCTGGCCGTGGATCAGATCTACGACCCCTATGCCACCTCCTCGCAGGTCGCCAACGCGCTCAACGCGGGCCGGGGCATCGTGAATTACTGCGGCCACGGAAGCACGACCTCGTGGGGCAGCAGCGGCTTCAGCAATACCCATGTCAATGCACTGACCAACGACAACATGCTGCCGTTCATCTGCAGCGTGGCCTGCGTCAATGGCAACTTCACCGGATCGACCTGCTTCGGGGAAGCGTGGCTGCGGGCGACCAACGGCGGTGCGCCGACCGGCGCGATCGCGGCCTATATGAGCTCGATCAATCAATCCTGGAATCCGCCGATGTACGCCGAGGATGAGGTCGTTGACCTGCTGGTCGCCGATGCGATGCGCACGGTCGGCGGACTCTTCTTCAACGGCTCCTGCTACATGATGGACACCAACCCCGGCAGCAGCGGCTATGACATGTTCCTCACCTGGATCATTTTCGGCGACCCCTCCGTTGCGGTGCGAACGATGCAGACCGAGAGCATGCTGGTCTCCCACCCGGGCACGCTGTTCCTGGGCAATCATCAGTATGCGATCCAGACCGGCGTGGCCGGCGCAACCTGCGCGCTCTACGGCAACGGCGTCCTCTACGGCACAGCCACCGCCGATGGCGCCGGCGGCGCAACGATCACGCTGGATCCCCTGCCGGCCGAGCCGATGGCCTTGTCTTTGACCGTCACGGCCTACAACAAGCAGACCTATCTGGGAACGGTGGACGTCGTGCCGGCCGAAGGCCCCTACCTGATCGTCGATGAGGTCATCTATCACGATTCGGGCCTGGACGGCATGATCCAGGCGGGCGAGTCGGTCCTCGTGCAGGTCAAGCTGCGCAATGTGGGCATCGAGACGGCCGTGGGCATCTCGGCCTCGCTGAGCGATCCGGGCGAAGAGATCACCCTGGAGGTGGACACTCAGACCTGGCCCGACCTGGAACCGGAGCAGTCGGCCTGGGCCGACGGCATGTACAGCTTCACGGTCGATCCGGGATGCCCCGACATGACCGCCATCTCGATGCCGCTGGTGATCACGGGCGAGGAGCGGATCAGCTGGGAGACGAACCTGGGCTTCGTCATCCACGCGCCGGCGATCTCGGTGGTCTCGGTGGAGATCGATGACACGCTGGGTGGCGACGGCAACTTCCGGCTCGATCCGGGCGAGAACGCCACGCTGACGGTCACGCTGCATAACGCCGGCAGCGGCACCCTCAACGACATCGCCGCCCTGCTGTCCTGCGGCCATCCCCGCGTGCACATCACCCAGGCCGCCGCCGGCCACCTGGGGCTCGGCACCGGGCAGAACGGTGTGCTGTTGCCGGTCTTCGAGATCTCGATCGACGAGAACTTCCTGGCCTACGATGCGGACCTCGACCTGCAGATCACCGGCTGGAACGACTACGATCAAAGCTTCGTGCTCACCGTTCCGATCGGCGGTTTCTACGAGACCATCGAAGACGGCCCGGGCGAGTGGTCCCACTACGTGGTCACCGATCCGGGCTTCACCGACCAGTGGCATGTCTCCGACCAGCGCAACCACACGCCCAACGGCGCCCACAGCTGGAAGTGCGGAAGCAGCACGACCGGCGACTACGCCAACCTGCTCGATGCCGCCCTGGTCACGCCCCCGGTGCTGGTCACCGGCGAGGTCTCCCTGACCTTCTGGATGTGGATCGAGGCCGAAGAGAGCGGCTACCATCAGGGACGCGCTTATGACGGCGGCCTGATCGAGATGTCCGTCGACGGGGGACCGTTCGCAGCGATCACGCCCGTGGGCGGGTACACGCACACCATCCGGGCCGGCAGCGTGCCGGGCCCCTTCCCGGAAGATACCCCGGTCTTCTCCGGTTCGATGGATTGGACCCAGGTGACCTGTGATCTGGGCCCGATGGACGGCGAGGCCGTCTTCCGCTTCCGTTTCGGCAGCGACGGGGCCGACACGCGCGAGGGCTGGTACATCGATGACGTCGAGATCTTCGGACTCGGCTCCTGGGCCGGAATCGGCGAGGATGCGCCACGCGCGGTGCGTCTGAGCCTGGCGCCGAGCCATCCGAATCCGACGCAGGCCCGGGCGCGGATCGAGTTCGCCGTGCCGGCATCCGGACCGGTCGCGCTGGAGGTCTTCGACGCCAGCGGCCGTCTGGTCCGCACGCTCCTGAACGAGCCTCTCACAGCGGGCACCCACTCGGTTGCCTGGGAAGGGCGGGATGACGGCGGGCGCTCGGTCGCCAGTGGGCTCTATTTCTACCGCTTGAACACGAAGGATGGTACCCTGCAGCGTTCCCTGGTGCTGCTGCGATAATCGAACTCCGGGCGCTTCCCCGCGCGACGCGCCCGGGCCTGTTGATACGGGCTGATACGGGCCGCGCCGTTCGTCACGGTGCGGCCCGGCTCATGAAGGGCCGGCCTCCGCGAGTCCGGCCTCCGCGAGTCCGGCTTGCGAAGGCCGGGCCTGACCCAGGCCGAGCGGTGACACGAGAAGACGGATGCCGAGGAACGCGCCGGACAGACGCACGGAGCGCACGCGAGCGCCACGGACCCCGGGAGATCTCCCGGAGCGCCCGGAACGGCCGCGGCCCGGTGCCCGCAAGGAGGTGCGGCTCGGCGCTTGGGGGCGCCCGGGGCCCGCTGTTCTGAAGCGGGTTCGGCCCGCAACCCTGGCGCTCATGCTCGGTCTGCTGGCCTTGGCCGTCCGGGCACTCTATTTGATCGAGAGCGGGGACAATCCCTTCCGGGTCCATCTTGATCTGGACCCCCGCAACTACCATGAGTGGGCTCTGGCGATTCTGCGCGGCGAACCGTTCGGCGACGGGCCCTTCCTCCAGGCGCCGCTGTACCCCTATTTCCTGTCGCTGTGCTATCTCGTGCTGGGTGTGGATTCGATCCGGCCGCTATGGATCCAGGCGCTCCTGGCCGCCGGCACGGTCGGGCTGGCAAGCCTGATCGCCCATCGCTACTGGGGCCGGGCGGGCCTGCTGGCAACCGGCCTGCTGCTGGTCTTCTACAAACCTGCCATCTTCTACACCGGTGTGCTGCTGGTGCCGATCCTCGCCACGGCCCTGGTCACGCTGGCCCTGTGGTTGGCACCCCGCCGGCACTTCTGGGCTGGCGTGTGCGCGGGACTCGCCGGCCTGGCCCATCCGACGATTCTGCCCGGCGCCGCTCTGGTCATGTTCGTCATGATGATTCCGCCGGGCGCCCGGTTTCCGGCCAGAAGCACGCTGCTGCGCGCGGCCGTGGGTCTGGCGCTGGCGATCCTTCCGGCGACGGTCTACAACGCGGTGCGTTCGGGAGCCTGGGTGCCCATCTCGGCCAACACCGGCATCAACCTCTACATCGGAAACGGCCCCGAGGCCAACGGCTTCTACCGCTCCCCCTTTGGAATGCGCGGCGAGGTCGATCCCTGCGGCATCGCAGAGGCGGGACGCCTGACTGGCCGGCCGCCCGATCCAGTTTCGGCCAACCGCTTCTGGATCGATGCCACCCTCGCGGCGGCGGCCGAGGATCCGGGGCGCATGGCAACACTTCTGGGCCTGAAGCTCTGGTCGGCCCTGGGAACCTTCGAGGTCCCGCAGATCGAGTCCTTCGACTTCGAGAAGCGTTTCTCGCTGCTGCTGCGGCTCCCCTTTCTGCCGGGCTGGATCGCCTTGCTCATGCTGACGGCCGCCGGATGCGCGCTGCGGCCCCGCGACCGGCTCATCTGGGGGCTGGCCGGGGGGGTTCTGTTGACCGCCCTGGTGATGGCGGCCTTCTTCGTGACCGGCCGCTTCCGCATGCCGGCCCACCTATTCCTGGGCCTGGCCGCGGGGGGCACCGCGGCCACCGCGTGGAATCGCCTGGCGCGAAAAACCCCGGCCCGGGAACAGGGCGCCCAAGGAGAGCATGGGGCGCGGGCCGCGCCGGGAACCTCCGCCTGGCTCCGGGCGGCCGGCGCCATGACCCTGGTGGGACTCCTTTTCGTTCCAAATTGGCCCGGCATCCAGAAGGATGCCACCTTCGCCCAGTACCATTACCGGCTCGGCGTCATCGCGGAGCGCGAGGGAAGGGACCAGGCGGCCTACGAGGCGTACCAGGCATCGCTGGCCATCGACCCGCACGTTGCCCGGGCCAACATCAATCTGGGCGTCATGACCGCACGCCGGGGCGACCTCGATCAGGCCCGGGAGTTGTTGCTCCGCGGAACACGTCTGGACCCGCGCAGCGCGCGGGCGCTGCTGGCCCTGGGACAGATCGAGGAAATCCGCGGCAACCTGTCCGGGGCAGCCGCCTATTACAGCCAGGCCTGGAGCGTCGACAGCACCTTTGTGCGGGCGCTCGAATCGCTCATGGCGGCCCACTACGTGGGCGGAGATCTCGCGGCCGCGCAAGCCCAGGCCCGGGAACTGCTGAACCGGGTGGGAAGCGATGCCATGGGCCGGCGGGCGCGCTTCCTGCTGCAGCGCCTGGACGAACGCGGTGCCCAGCAACTGCCCCTGGCACCCAATCCGCAGCGGGCCCGGGCGGACCTGTTGCTCGCGGCGGGCAGAATTCAGGAGGCCGCCGTGGCCTACCAGGACGCCGCCCACCACAATCCCGACGATCCTGTGCCCGCGCTCGAACTCGCGCGCCTCTTCAGGGCTCTCGGCCGCGAGGAGGAAGCGCAATCCTGGCGGCGGCGCTATCTGGATGGCGGGGGACCGGCTGCGCTTCTGGAAGGTCCGGGACCATGAACCACCCGCAAGGCCAGTGAGGCCAACACCATCGGCCGCCTCGGCAACGGGCTCCACGACATCCTTGTGATCAGACCCGGCGAAGCTGTATCATTATCAAGTGCATGCCTGTTGGGCTTCGAATAGCTGTCAAGACGACTTCCTTGGAAAGGACGCTGCCATGAGATTTCCCACGGCCCTGCTGCTCCTCGCGGCCTGTATCTGCCTGCTGGTGTCGGTCGCGCAGGCCGCGCCGCAATCGATCG
>CAYQJL010000213.1:0-9914 GCA_964417675.1 uncultured bacterium
TCGCGCCCGCCGTACAGGCCGGCCTCTTCGAGTTTGCCATAGTGTGCTTCCCGGCGGGCGCCGATCCGCCGCCACGGGGGATTGCCGACGATCGCCAGCGGGGGAACCTCGCCGCTGACCACCGCGCCCATTCCGATGACGGCCCCCTCCCCGATCCGCGTTCCGGGAACGATGCAGACATTCATACCGATCCACACATTCTTGCCGATTACGACCGGCCGGGGGATCTGGGCTTCATCGTAGGGCAGGCGTTCGCCCTCGTATTGGTGGTTGATCGTGTAGATCACCAGGTTGCGGCTGATGTGCGCATTGTCGCCGATCGTAAGGCCCCCCTCGGCACGGAAGAAGGCGCCATCGCCGATGTGCACGTTGTGCCCGATGTGAGCGTGCTCGGGGGCGGAGATGCGGATCGAGCCGCCGAAGCGCACGCCGTGGCCGCAGGAGCCCAGCCGGTCCATCAGGCGGGCCGCGTCGGCACGCTGGGCGGCCGCCAGCGCCCGCCGGATCCAGCGTCCGGCAAAGGCCGCCAGCGGGTTGGCGGTGGGACGATCGGGGGTGCGCCCGGTACTGCGCTCGGCACTGCGATCGGTGCTGTGAGCGGCGTTGCGATCGGGGGTGCGCCCGGTACTGCGATCGGTGCTGTGATCCTGCGCGTGATCCTCTGCGTGATCCTCTGCGTGATCTCGAGGTGGCTGTGTCATGCGCGTCATTCTACCCCACCCGGGTGTGGTCGCCGCAACCCAATCCACGCCGGGCGGCGGCGGCGAAACCGGCCAGAATAGCGCGCCCGCCGGGCAGGACGGTCCAGAGCAGAAGGTAGCTGAGTGCGTAGGCGGCGGTCACGAACAGGAGGCGGAGAACGATCCCATCCGGTGCCCAGCCGCGGGCGGTGACCAGGGCCGCGGCCGCCCCGGCCAGGAGGCTGAAGAAGAGCGGCCGCCATAGGGCCGCGCCGACATCGCGCAGGCGCACGGGGCTGCCGTGGCAGGCATAGGCGACGAACGGCCCCCGGAGCAGGATCATCGCGATGCTGTAGGCGAGGGCCACGCCCATGGCGCCCCAGTGGAGACCGATCCCCATGGCGGCCAGGACCAGAATCGAATGCACCAGCACAGCCCGCATCCGGCGATCGACCCGGCCGAGAGAGACGAAAATCCAGGCACCGGCCACATTCATGGTGCCCACGAGCGCCGCGGGGGCCAGGGCCCGGAAGAAGAGGACCGCCTCGCCCCACTGATCACCGAGCAGCAGGGCGACGACATCCTCGGCGGTGACGAATGTCAATGCGACCAGCGGGAATCCCGCGAACATGACCAGGGAAAGCCCCTTCAGATAATAGTCGCGGTAGCGGGGCGGATCGTCCTGCAAGCGGCTCAGGGTCGGAATGGCCACGGTGTTGAGCGGGGCGTTGATCTGGCTGATCGGCAGCAGCAGCAGGCGATAGGCCCGCGAGTAGAGGCCTAGCGGCTCGGCGCCGATGAACTTACCGATCAGCAGCTTGTCGAGGGTCCGGCTCAAGTAGTTCAGAACGTCCGCGCCCACATACTGGCCGCCGAAGGCCAGGAAGGAGCGGATGGAGGTGCGGCGCGCAGGAAGGCTCGGGCGCCAGGAACAGGCGATCCAGAAGCCGGCCGCGGATGCCACGATCAGTCCACCCTGCATGACCACCAGCGACCAGTATCCCCACCCCGCGGCGGCGGCCAGAATGGCCCCGGCCGAGCTGAGCAGGAGCGCTGCCACACGAATGATCGCCAGGGGCGTGAAACGCATCTGTCTGCGAAGCAGAGCCTGATGCTGAACCCCGAGGCCGCTGAAGAGGAGCGTTCCGGCAAAGGCCAGGGTGACCGCGCGCAGTTCGGGCTGTTCATAGAAGCGGGCGACCCAGGAGGCTGAGGCCGCCATCAGGAGCATCAACAGCACACTGACCGCCACGTTGGCCCAGAAGAGATTGCTCACCTCGGCCTGACTGATCTCGCGGCGCTGGATCGTGGCCGGTGAGAGACCGGCCTCCTTGACCAGGTTGACGATGCCGGTCAGGACGGCCACCATGGCGATCAGGCCGAAGTCGGCCGGCTCGAGAAGTCGCGCGAGGATGGCAATCGCCACGGTGTTCAGCAGAAAGAGAGCCCCCTGCGCGCCAAGGGTGATTGCCCCGCCCCGCGCCGTGCGCGCGCCCAAGCCGTGGGTGAGATGGCCGGTCTGCAAGTGCCGCGAGGAGGCTTGCGCGGACCTTTCGAGATGAGGGGCGTTCATGCGGCGCTTCTCTCCCGCGATGATGACGGCTCGCTCGGCACGGAGGCCGAGTATTGCGCAGGCATGCTCAAGATGCAATTGCCGCAACCACAGCCGGCGGCCCCTTCCTACGACGGCTGGCAGGGCCGTCCGTGAGGCGAGATCCCTTGTTCTGTCCAGGCCGGGTTTGCGATAATTGCAGGACACCTCTTCTGCCGGGGAGGGGGCTGCCGGAAGAACGACGGCTTGGCCGCGAGTGAGAGGCTGCGCGGCGGTAGAAGGGATGTCATGATTATTGCGAAGCACCCAGCCCTGCGGTCGAGCTTGCGCTTTGCGGGCGCGGCCGCGATGCTGGCCCTGGCCGGTGCCGCGGTGCTGCTGTGTGATCCGGCCGCGCTCACGGTCCGCCCGGAAGAGCACGAGTGTCATCTCTTCGGCTATGTCTTCGGTTCCGGTGCTGGTTCGATCGGCACCTTCACCGATCTCTGTCAAGCCCTGCATGATCAGACGCTGCTGGCCGGACTCGAACGCGGCCGCGAAGGCCCCGGAGGGGCACCGCGCCACGAAGGCCCGGGGGGGACACTGCGCCGCGAAGACCGGGCGGGTACACCGAGCCGCGATGGGTGGGGGTTTGCCTATTTCCTATCACCACCGCAGGACGGCATCGAGCGGCCCATCCTGATCAAGAGCGGCGCGGCCGCCAGTGATGATGACCAGCGCTGGCAGGCGGCCCAGGATGAAATCCAGGATCATGCGCTCGGCGGCGCCTCCGTCGTGGTGGGCCACGTGCGCCGCAGCAGCTACGGACCCGATGAGGGCGCCCTGCCGAATCCGCATCCCTTCGCCGATTCCCTGATGGGGCGGTGGTGGCACTTCTCTCACAATGGGCACATGAAGCCGGACACGCTCCTGCCCTGGATCCCGGTCGAGTTTCTGGAACGGCATCCGCTCGACTACACACCGATCCACGTGGACTCGGAAGTACTGTTTCGCTATTGCCAATATGAGATCGAACGGCTCGGGACTGTCCGCGAAGGACTCCTGTATGCCTTCCATCGCGTCAAGAACTACTACGATTTCGTGTTCAACATCACGTTGACCGATGGAGACACCTTGTGGGCCGCTCACTCCCACACGGTGCCGTTCTACTATCACAACGCGGGGGGCGGATCCGCCTGGTGGGTTTCGACCGTGGATCTTTCCGGCGACCGGCAGGCGATGCCCCAGCACCAGCTCATGTGGTTCAGCGACGGCGGCATGGGGGAGGCCAGCTATGAGTAGGTGGATGATGCTCCTTGCCCTGCTTGCCTGGGCGGCGCTACCCGGCGCCGCGCGCGGCGCCCCGGGCCTGGCCCTGGTGGCGCTGCAGCCGGCGCCCTCCAGCGGGGAGTTCGCGGTTGGATCCTGGCTGGGCGATCCCGGTGGATGGCCGGCCCGGGCGCTCGATCATCCCGATGGCTGGAGCGTGGCGTACACGGCCATGGCGCCCCCGCCGGGCTGGATGCGCCCTTTCGTGATGCGCGGCGGAGGCCCGGCCGCGGGGGGGGGCGCCCTGCATCCGCGTTACGCCTGCGCCCTGGCTGAGATGTCGGCCAGACGCGCGGCCGCCCTGTTGTGTTTGCGCGCGGCCACCGATCCCGAGGCATGTTATCCGGGCCAGCCGAACCCGATGCCCCTGGCTCGGGATGGGTGGCTCTTCGCCCACGACGGCTCCATCGCCATCGAGCCGCTGACGTCGCTGGTTTGGCTCAGCGACGCCGATCCGGACTGGGTGGCCTTTCGTGAAGACAACCCGCGCGACTTCAATGGCAATGGGGATCCCGAGAAGGGCAACGCCGGCGAGATCTACTTCCTGGCCCTGCTCCACGAGCTCCAGCGTTCGCCCGATGACGTGCCCCGCGCCTTCCGGCGGACGTTGGCGCGCTTGTCGATCATGCCGGACTGGGATGAGTGGCAGTACAACGCCATCCTGCAACGGCCGGGCGCCACCTGGGTTCTGCGGTGGGTGGCAAGCGATCCGCAGGAGTATCCACTGTACTACGGACTGACGGACACGGGGGAGTACTGCATCAGCGATACGATTCCGGAGCTGGTAGAGGCATGGATCGAGATCCCCAATCACACCCTGGCCTGCTTCACTCCCGATGCCGCTCCCGAGTGGATCACATTCGAACTCTCGGATGTGCCTGTCGATGATCCGGACGGGCCGCCCGGGCCGCCCGATCCCGCCCCCGCGGCGCCGTCGAGGTTGATGCTGCGTCCCGAGCGGTCACCCTGCGTGGGTGCGCTGCAACTGGCCTATGGCCTTCCCCCCGGCGAGGAGGGCAGTCTCGAGGTTCTCGACCTGCAGGGCCGCCGCCTGGCCGTCTTCACCCTGATCGAGCCGCACGGCCAGGTGGAGTGGACCCTGCCACAGGACGCGGCCAGCGGCATTCTCTTCGCCCGGCTCCGGGCGGGGGACCGGTCGGTGACGACCCGCATTTCCATGGTGCGCTAGGTTCGCATCGCCGGCGACCGGTTGAAGCAGTGCCCGGCTCCGATTCGCCATGGATCGGGTTCCCAGGGGCCACCTCCGGCGTGCTCGCGATTACGATCCGCTCGTCTCGTGGGCTCTCCTCTCCCCGTGACGAACTGCGTGATTTCCGCCACATGTCCGCCAAGAGCATCCTACAGAACCGCAGGCCCATGGCCGATTCGTTGGACTGGTCGGCAACATGCCGGGGGTGAAGGTGTTCGGGGTGCCAGTCGTGTCCGGAGCCCGCACCCCCAGTGTCTGTTCGCGTGGATCGTGCGGGTACGCCGCGTCCACCAAGTGTGTCGAAGCGGGCGCATTCGAAGCCCTGTACCCAGGAGTGAGCACCCATGTGGAAGAAGTCAAGCTTCGATCTGAAGATCTGCGGTCCCGTGTGTGTCGCGGCGTTGGTGGCATTCAGTGCAATAGCCGGCGTGGCATTCCTCAAGGCGGGCGAGGCGGCTCACGCGATGGCCGGCATTGCGGCAGTGGCCTGTGTGCTGCTGGGGGCAACCACGGTCTGGGTCACCAAACGGACAGCAGGTCCGCTGAATCGTATCGTCGCGGAACTGACCGCGGGGATTGACCAGATCGCAATGGCGGCCGATCAGGTGGCCTCGGCCTCGCAGTCCCTGGCCCAAGGGGCCACGGAGCAGGCGGCCGGCCTGGAGGAAGCCGCCTCGAGCATGGAAGAGATGTCCTCGATGACCAAGCAGAGCGCCGACAACGCCGAGCAAGCCAACGGCCTGGCTCAGGAGGCGACCCACGTGGCGACCGAGGGGATCGATGCCATCTGCGAGATGAACGATACGATGGACCGCATTCGGAAGAGCTCCGACGACACCGCCAAGATCATCAAGGTCATCGATGAAATCGCCTTCCAGACAAACCTGCTGGCGCTGAACGCCGCCGTCGAGGCCGCTCGTGCCGGGGAGGCGGGCAAGGGCTTCGCCGTTGTCGCTGAGGAAGTACGCAATCTCGCCGGTCGATCGGCCGAGGCTGCCAAGAACACGACCAGCATGATCCAGGAGTCTGTGGCAAACGCCAAGCAAGGGGTCGCCATCACCGAGAGGGTCGCGGGCGCCTTGGAGAAGATCCTCGCGAGTGTGGGCAAGACCACCGAGATCATCGGCGAGATGACCGCCGCATCCCAAGAACAGTCCCGGGGCGTCGACCAGATCAATGCGGGGATCTCGGAGATGGACAGGGTCACACAGCAGAATGCCGCAGGTGCCGAGGAGGGTGCCAGTGCGTCGGAGGAATTGAGAGGGCAGGCCACACAGATGAGGCATGTGGTCGGCCGCTTGCATAGAGTCGTGGGAGGCTGTGCCCCCCGAACCACCGGGCCGCACGCCGTGTCGCGCTTCGACCGGGCCTTCCATGACATGGCCCAGGAACAGACGAGTCAGGCGTCACGCGACGCTTCCAACCTGCTGGCATCGTGAAGAGCCATGCTCTACGAAACCCCCAATCGGTGTGACTCATGATCTACTTGAACAATGCCGCCACCACATTTCCCAAACCGCGCAAAGTGAATGATACCGTTGCGGCCTATCTGGACACGGAGCCTGTTCACGCCGGCCGAGTAGGCTTCGAACGGCAGAAGGAGGATACGGTCTGGGTGTGTCGCCAGAAGCTGGCTGAGCTTCTGGGCGCGGAAGATCCGTCGCACATCGTGCTGACATCGGGCGCCACTGAGTCCCTGAACCTGGCCCTCTCAGGTTCCGACCTGACCGGGCATGTGGTAACCACGGCCATCGAACACAACTCCGTCCTACGTCCTCTCCATAGGCTCAGCCGCGAACGAGGCTTCGCCCTGACCGTGGTCGACTGTGACGCCGACGGATATGTCCAGCCATCCGCCATCGAGCAGGCAATCCGGCCGCAGACTAGCGCGCTTGTCGTCAATCACTGCTCCAACGTGACGGGTGCGGTGCTTGACCTGGAGGCGATCGGCCGAGTTGCCCAGAGACACGGGGCGCTGCTTGCCGTGGATGCCTCACAGTCGGCCGGTGTGGAGTTGATTGACGTGCGCACGCAGGCTGTCGACTACCTCGCCTTCGCGGGACACAAGTCGCTCTACGGCCTTCCGGGCCTCGGCGGGCTGTACATGCGCGCGCCACTGAGTCTGCGGCCCCTGAAGGTGGGAGGCACGGGCATTCGAAGCGACCTGACCGAGCAACCGTTTGAAATGCCGATCTATTATGAAGCCGGGACCCCGAACATGCTGGGTGTCGCAGCTTTGTGCGCAGGGTTGGAGTTCGTGCGCCAGACGGGTCTGCCGGCCATTCGCCGTCGAAGAAGACAGCACATAGAGCGGCTGGCGACCGCGCTGGCGGACGTCCCTGGTGTAATTCTGTATGCCCAACAAGCTGCGCTGACGGATGCGGGAATGCTGTGCTTCAACATCCAAGGGATGACACCCGAGGATGTCGGGTACGTGCTGGAGAACTCCTTCGGCATCCTGGTCAGGACCGGGCTGCATTGCGCGCCGCTGATTCACCGTGCCCTGGGTTCATTCCCAGCGGGGTCGATTCGGGTGAGCCCATCCTGCTTCACATCAAGCGAGGACATCGACTGTCTGATTGCAGCGGTCAAGAGCATGACCGAGGTTGGGTGTGCGTCATGACCATCGTCAATGTCAGACACATCGAGGACTGTTTCGACGGTTCGTACATGTACGAGATACTCTTTGATGCCGAAATCACGCAACCGTTCATTCGATCACTAGGTGCGGTTGGCCAGCTGCAGTACTACGAGAGTTTCGCGCGCCCCTACTTCAGGGCGGTGTTCCCGAATCAGTTCACCGTCAAGGGTGTCGAGGGCCAGCGGACCGTCCGTGTTACTGCCTACGACAGCAATATGGAGCCGGTGCTGGGCCTCCTGCGGGAGCTGGCGGAGGAATAGGAGCAAGCGGCCTGTAAAGCAGGCTTCATATACATGTCAGGCGGTACAAGGCAACCGCACAAGATGGCAATCGTACAGGGGAGGATACCATGGGACAGCAGTTGTCGGCGTATTACGACAAGGCCAAAGCAATGGGAGGCATGAAGGCCCAGATGCGCATGGCGATGATCACGAAGGTTCCGTCTGCACAGGCCGGGTCTGTGCCGGACTCGCCGGACAAAGTCGCCATCTTTGAGCAGGCGCTCAAGGACCTCGAAAAAGAGTTCAAGTAGGAAGGAGATTTTACCATGTCACAGTCCACACAACTGAACCTCGCGCATGAGTTCGACAGCGACAGGATGCGCCACTATCTGAACGGCCAGCTTTCCGTACTACACTGCCACCACTATGCCACTTTGTATACCCAGTTGGCCATGGATGCCAAGGAAACCGCGCTGCTGGCAGACGTCGCCGAGGAGACGTTCGGCGAGGTGCTGTCCCACTACTACCTGATGAATGGGATCCAATCCCTGGACGAACGGATCGCCATAGCCTGTGACTACTTCGCGACCACAGGGCTCGGCAAGATGACCGTTGCCCATATGGGCAGTGACTCGGGTCAGGTTGTCCTCGAGGAAGCGCATGTGGACAAGGGCTGGATGACGAAGTGGGGCACGTTCGACACTCCCGTCAATCACATCGGGGCCGGCTACATCGCCGGTATGTGCAATGCGATCTGGGACAAGCCGTTGAAGACGTTCAAGGTGCGCGAGACGCAGAGCATTGTGATGGGGGCCGAGACGTCCTGTTTCAACGTATACAAGAGCTAGCATGGAAGGAGCGACGATATGACAATGACAATGATCACCGAAACGAATCGGCAGAAGATCATCGAAGACATGGCTAAGATCCAGGTCGCGGGTGACGAGCGGGGATTGATTGAAGCATTCAATGTGTTCGTACAGCAGCTTCCGGCCCGGTTCTGGAACAGCTTTGCGGATCGTCTGGTCAGCAAGGTCGATCCGGCGGTTGCCGAAGCCACCGAGTATTTGCTCGTCAACGCCGCCCATGAGTGCGGCTATCACACGGGCTACGGAATCATCACCTCTGAGGAGTGGAAGGCCATCGTACAGCCGATGGTCAGGAATGTTCCCGAGGACATCCTTCATGGGGCCTTTGCCGTGTTCACTGCTTGGGGTTGGGCGAAGTCCGAGATCGTGGAGTTGACTCCTGGCGAGAAGATGGTGGTGCGGGCCTATGATTACTACGAGTCAGATGTCGTCGAGCACGGGGCCGTGGAGCGTGGGACAGCCTACATGATTCGTGGTGTCTGCGCCGCATTCATGGATCTGGCCTACGGCGGAGAGTACGATTCCAGCGGGAAGACCGGCCTGCGAACGTTCCAGTGCCAGCAGACCAAGGGGATCGAGTGCGGCGACGACTTTGGCGAGTTTGTGGTGACCCGCGCTTGATCGGTGTGAATCCCGGCCGCCGAGCGTGAATGCTCAGCGACGCCGACCGCTTGCACGGAACGGCGGATGCAACTCTGGGTGGACCACGGGATCCACCCAGAGTTGTATATGGGTATCCTTGAGACAGAGGGTCCTGTCGGAGAAGGTCATGGCTCAGCGAGCAGCTGTCGGCGTGCGGTGAAGCGCGGTCGGATTCCATCAACAGCGCCCGGCGCCGACTACTCTCGCCGAATCGCAATCGAGAAGCTCAGTGGCTGGCCGTTACGGAGCACCTCCACAGGAACCGTGGCGCCGCTGTTGGCGATGACGAGATCGAAGAAGTGATCGGTTCCTTGGATGCGTTCACCGGCAACGCTGACGATAATGTCCCCACGCAGCATGTCGGCCGTGAAGGCCGGGGAGCCAGTGATGACAGCCACGATCAGGACACCATGATTCGTTTCCAGCTCCTGACGCAACTGCGGGTCGAGACCGCGCACCAATACGCCGAAGATCGGGGGCTGGGACTTGGCCCAGTAGGTTGCCGTCTGTTCGTAGTAGTCGAGTGTCTGCGGGACGTAGGTCGTTTTGTACTCGCCGTCGACTTTGACGGTGATCTCGCGCTGGCCTGATCCCCACATGCTGTCGTCCTTGATGGTGAACGTTTTCTCGTGCGGCGGGATGTACTCGCTGACCGGCACGCTCTCGGTAATCGTGTCGAGGTACTCTTGCTGAACGATCACCGCGCAAGCGCCGATCTCCTTGGCCAGATCAAGGGCCTTCCTCGGGTCGACGACCGGACCGTTGAACTTCGAGCGCCCCAGCAGCAGGTA
>CAYQJL010000214.1:0-3141 GCA_964417675.1 uncultured bacterium
TCCACCGCCGAACGCGCATCCTTATCTTCCTGCTTGCTCCTGCTGCTCTCTTTCCTGGACATCTTCACCTCCTTGCTCCCTGGGTTGTACCCCAATTCAATGTCCAGGGAAACTGGAGGCGGTTTAGAAGGAGTCCGGCGAGCAGGATGAGGAATGCGATCCGTATCTGCGTGGAAATCATTGCCGCAAGGCGTGCAAGCGCTAGCGCTCTTCCTTGGGAAGCATGGCGAGTACATGTTGGAGCAAGTCGGGCACATCCTCGACCGCTGCCAGCCCGACGGCGTCGAGATCCACACCAAAGTAGTCATGAACGAGCTTGTCGCGCATGCCGGCAATGTCTTGCCAGGGGACACTCGGGTGCTCATGGCGAATGCGCGGAGATAGTTTCTTGGTAGCCTCGCCAATGATCTGTAGCTGACGAATGACACCGTCTTGGAGTAGCTGTGTTTCCCTGAATGCGGCTTCCTCGACGCTACCCACGTAGTCGACGATCAGCTGGGCTGCGTCGCGGATGTGCTGGAGGTAGAACAGGTCTGCCTGGGGATCACCCGGCTTCATAGAGAACCCTCAATTCACTGAAAATCCGCTCTCTAAGGTATGGGCTAACGGATGCCTCGGTCAGAAGATCGACTTTGCGACCCAGAGCAGCAGTAAGCTCTCTTTCGAGACGAACCAGAGCCAGGAGGCTCTTACGACGATTGAAGCGCACGAGCAAGTCGACGTCACTGTCGGCTGTGGCGTTGCCACGAGCCATCGAGCCGAACAGCGCGACCATTGACGCATCGTTTCGGCGACAAATCTCAACAAGCTTAGATGTGTCAATTGCTGCAGCTTCCACGAAACAACTCCTGACTTCGAGAATCAGACCGAAGCGTAGCAGAAAACGCCCCCAATAGCAGAACAACTCCGTAACGTGAATCACGACAAAGGATAGCGGGCATATCCCTTCAGTGTCACCGAACACCCAAATGCGGTCACTGAGGAACAGTTGAAAACCGGCCACTTCAGGTAGCCCAGATGGGCTTAGTCCGCGAATATTCCATTTTGGGGTTCTCGGGCGGATTTCGGCAGCTGATCAGTGCGCCATGGGCAAGATCTACATAGGGTAGGGCTTGGTTCGATTTGCCGACGCCGCGCGACGGGAGCGTAGAGCGCAGCCCACCGAGCGCCGAAGGGAGAGGTCTACCCGCGACAGGACTGTCTGTCTTGCAGGACCATGGGCCGTCCACATTGCCGGCCATGGCTTGGCCGGCTATGCTTGTCCTCTACTCGATGCTCAGGCGAGACTTCGATGTTGACTGCGGACCTGCAAACGGAGGTGATTGCATGAAGAGCAAGGCCTGCTTTCCGTTGGTTCTCGCACTCCTGTTGGGGTATCCGGCGACGATTCATGCGCAGGAGATCGGCGCCTGTTGCCTCGCGGCCGGGGACTGCGAGCAACTGACATTCGTGGAGTGCCTCATCGCGCCAGGATCCTACGCTTGGATGGCAGGCGCGCCCTGTGATCCCAATCCCTGCTTCAGTCCTTGGGCGGCCTGCTGTCTGCCCGGCGGGGAATGCGAGGAGGTCCTGGGGCCAGCGGAGTGCGCCGCACTTGGGGGCGAGTACTTCAGCGGCTGGGTTAGGTGCTCCGACGACCCCTGCGAAATCTCTCCGGGGGCGTGCTGCCTTCCGGGCGGCTGTGTCGTGTTGATGGAGGAGGATTGCCTGGATGTGCCGGAAGCAATCATGTGGGTTCCCGACGTGAGTTGCGATCCGGATCCGTGCCTCCCCACACCGACGGAGCAGGAGAGCTGGGGACAGATCAAGGGCGAGTACCGCTAGCGTTCAAGCCAAAGTCCAGCAGTCGGGATCCTACCGAATGGCCTGAGGCCTTTGGGGAGAGTTCCTTGATGGCCTCGGCCACCTTGGACCGTCTGGTGCACCGGACGCGCTTGACACAGGGTCAGCGCAACATCGCAGGTGCCTGCGCTTCTCGACTTCTTGGCTTGCCTGAATCACTGAGGAAGAGGGCGAAGCCATGGTGGGGGCGGCCCCGAGACCGTGCCATCGTGCTCGATGTGACTCAAGAAGCACGACCAAGGTCGAGTTCTAGGGCCAGGGGGCTCAAGTGACCGGGGGCAGTCGCAGCATGCGAAGAGTGCGCTGGGCCAGGGCCCCTCTGATGCGATTTCGCTGCCCGGGTGCCAGTCGACGGTGGATACGATTCACTGAGTTCACTGAACTAACCTTCATAAGGGACTATGCTTTGCTACTCATCATAGGCGGAATGCTGTTGGGTGCTTGGCTGGCGAAGAATAGAAAGCCAGCAAGCTCACCGTGTTGCCGACGATGCGTCGAGATGCTCGAAGTGTGATCACCGAGCCGGAGGTGATCAAGAGGCCCTCGGCCTTGCCATCCAGATTCCCAGTCGGCCAATCTCTCCAGCCACGTTCATCGGGCCTTTCATCGTCGTAGTCCGTTGTTGGTCTCGATCACATCCGAACGCAGCCGTCGTCCCGACGGCCCGCCCACTGACTAGCCTCCGCTTCAGAGGATGGCACCGCCACTCCCCTATGGCAGCTTTCTGTCCGCCCGTACCTATGTCTCACGGGTGCCGCCATCTTCCACAGTTTTCCAAAGTGCCTCTTTCCATCCGTATGAGGTATTCAGCTCTTCGTCGACTGATAACCCGCGATTCTACGGATTCGAGGCCGGTCGATCATCACTTCCGTGCAGATCAAGCTGCGCCACTTCGACTTACGCACCCTCACGCGAGGCGATGCGGCTGATCGGCGGGGGCGTGAGTGCGATCGCGCTGCTGCGGCCACGGGATCGGGAGCCCGGCGGATCGGCCGAGCCCCGCTGAAGAATCTCTGTGATGCAAACCCTCCCCATTTGTCCATCAAACGGGGGCTCGATGGGCAACCCGGGGATCCAGCTGACGGGCATGCCGCAACGCATAGGAAAACGAATCGCGATTTCGGCGCCAATCCAGGTCAAGCGCCCTGTTTGAGGCGCCCCGAGACGGCCGCCGGTGAGTCGCCCCCCCCCCATGGCGCCCCTGCCACTCCTTCACGGATGGTTCTCGGCCGTCTCGCCCCTGCTCAGGTACGCTTCGTGGGCGCAGTTCTCCTATCCCCTCTGACATCAGGAAACCGC
>CAYQJL010000215.1:0-18759 GCA_964417675.1 uncultured bacterium
GAAGCAAGAACCGCCTGGTCCAGCGCCTTGCTAACCTCGGCTACGAAGTGGAGATACGGGAGGTCGCCTAAACTGGACGGGGGGGAGTTTCCGTCTAGGCCGCGCGGAAGCGCGCGCGAGCGGCTCGCCGGAGATCTGACGGCCGGATGATGGGGCTTCACTCGAGGATTTCGACCTGGACGAGGTTGGTCTTGCCGCGCAGTACGCCGGCGCTCACCCCGGCCGTAAGCACCACGCGGTCCCCGCTCTTCACCAGACCGGTCCCCTGCGCCTTGACCAGAGCGCTGTTGACCAAGAGATCGCCTTCCAGGTTGCCAGGCGAATGCACCGGCAACAGCCCCCAGTGGAGTGTCAGCCTCCGGACGGTTGTCATGTCCGGGCTGACCGCGATCACCGGACAGCGTGGACGATAGCGGGACACCAGGCGGGCGGTGAGCCCGGAACGGGTCAGACAG
Organism: uncultured bacterium; assembly: GCA_964417675.1. Taxonomy (GTDB): domain Bacteria; phylum Eisenbacteria; class RBG-16-71-46; order CAIMUX01; family WJJG01; genus CAYQJL01. The sequence continues at coordinate 456 of CAYQJL010000215.1, forward strand.
ATCAACGCCTTGGCGCCAATCTCATGGGCGGTCACGCACGCGGCGTGGGCCACCGCGTCGGCCACATCGCGCAAGAACGGCCGGCGAACCAGCATCTGACCGGCATCGAGCGCCTCCTCGACCTGGATGGCGACCCGTGTCATGAAGGCTACGGATTCGACCGGATAGCGGCCCACGGCCGTCTCGCCGCTGAGCATGAGCGCATCCGTGCCATCGAAGATGGCATTCGAGACATCCGCGACCTCGGCCCGCGTCGGCGTCGGATGATCCATCATCGATTCAAGCATCTGGGTGGCCGTGATGACGACCTTGCCTTCACGATTGCAGGCGCGGATGATCTCCTTCTGCCGCAAGACGACTTCTTCGAGCTCGGTCTCGACACCCAGGTCGCCGCGCGCCACCATGATGCCATCCGCCTCGGCCACGATCTCATCCAATCCCTCGAGCGCTTCTCGCTTCTCGATCTTGGCGATCACCGGGACATCGGCACCATGCTTGGCAATGCCCTTCTTGAGCCGCCGTACATCCCTCGCCGAGCGGACAAACGAAAGCGCCACCCAATCAACGCCCTGGGCGAGACCGAACTCGAGATCGCGCCAGTCCTTGGGTGTGATGGTCTCGATGCTCTTCAGGTGGGTTTCCGGGAGATTGACACCCTTGCGCGAGCTCAGCTGCCCGCCGACCTCCACCGAACAGATGACCTGCTGGCCCACGACCTCCTTGATCCGCAGCCGCATGGCGCCGTCGGCGAGCAGCACGAGCTCGCCGGCTTCCACGTCCTGACTCAGCGTGGGGTATCCCTCGACCGGGATTGTCCGGGCGCCATCCGACCGGTCAGGAGCTGCTTCGCCGGGGGTCGCCTCATCGGCGGTCACTTCGCCGGAGGCCGCGTCCCCGGAGATCGCCTCATCGGAGGCCGCGTCCCCGGAGGCCACGTCGGCGGAGGCCGGATCGTGCCCGGGCTGAGGTCGCGACTCCGGTTCTGGCAATCCACGGCCGATCAGGATCACCTCCTCGTTCGGTCGCAGATCGAGGGGATCATTCTCCAGCTGGCCGACCCTGATTTTCGGTCCGCGCAAGTCCTGCAGGATGGCCACGGTCCGCCGCTCCTCGGCCGAGACGCGCCGGATCAACTTCACGGCCGCCGCGTGGGTCGCGTAATCGCCATGTGAGAAGTTCAGGCGGATCACATCCGCGCCGGCCCGGATCAACGCCCGCGCCTTCTGGTGAGACTCCACGGCCGGTCCGAACGTGGCCACGATCTTCGTGTTTCGATTCAAAGCGTCCTCCCGGTCTCTAGCGGAACAGCTTCAAGAACCAGACGTCATGCTGGTGGCGGTACGGCTTCATCTCCGGCAGACGCCGCTCGTAGTCCAGCAACATGCCGCGCGCCACACCCGACAGCCCAATCAAGGCCACCAGATTGGGAAAGGCCATCAGCCCATTGAATATGTCGGACAGCGTCCAAACCAATTCCAGTTCGAGGGTCGCCCCAACAGGAATGACGAGCACGAACAGCCAGCGGTAGTAGCGGACTGCGGCCGGCCCCCTCCGGCCGAACAGGTAGTAGATGGCACGGTCTCCATAGTAGCTCCATCCCACCATGGTCGTGAACGCGAAGAAAACGATCCCAAAGGAGACGACGTCCCGGCCGATCCCGCCGATGCCGGTGGCGAAGGCCTCGGCCGAGAGGGTGGCCCCATCGAGCTCCGTTGTGCCCAGCAGGCCGCTGGTGATGATCACCAGAGCCGTGATCGTGCAGATCGTGATCGTGTCGATGAAGGGACCGAGCATGGCGACCATGCCTTCGCGCACCGGCTCCTTCGTCTTCGCGGGAGCGTGTGCGATGGCGGCCGACCCCAGGCCGGATTCATTGGAAAAGAGTCCGCGGGCGATGCCGAAGCGCATCGCCTGGGCCACCGTGTAGCCGACCACGCCCCCGCCCACCGAGGTCGCGGCGAACGCCCCCTTGAAGATGCTGGCGAAGGCCGCCGCAACGGCATCGATTCGTGTGAACAGCACGACCAGGGCACCCACCACGTAGACGGCCGCCATGATCGGTACGATCCGCTCGGCCACCTTGGCGATCCGCCGCACCCCCCCAATGATCACCGACGCTACCAGCGCCCCCAGGATCACCCCGATGCAGAGCTTGACCCATGAAACGAAGCCGATGGTCCCGAGCATGAAGCCGCGTTCCGCGGACAGATACCGGGAGATCGGGTCGGCCACGGAGTTGGCCTGCACCATGTTGCCGATCCCGAAGCAGGCCATGGCGGTGAAGAGCGCGAACAGCCAACCGAGCCACGGCAGTTTGAGCCCGTCCCGCAGGTAGTACATGGGGCCGCCGGCAACGACGCCGTCGGCGTCGATCTCGCGATAGCGCTGCGAGAGCATGCAACAGGTGAACTTCGTGCACATGCCCACGGCGGCGGTCACCCACATCCAGAACACGGCGCCCGGCCCGCCCATGACCAGGGCGGTGGCCACACCGGCGATATTGCCCGTTCCGATCGTCGCCGACAGGGCGGTCGAGAGCGCCTGCAGGTGCGTGGTCTCCCCATGATCCTCCGGGTCATCCCACCGGCCCGTGATGAGGGACCATCCGTGCCGGAAGTGCCGAAACTGAACGAACGTGAGACGTAGGGTCAGGAAGAGGCCCGTCCCGACCAGGACGAACATCATGAAGTAGCCCCACACCCAGCCATCAACCGTCTTGATGATCGTCACTGGATCCATCCGCATCTCCCCTTCCCGGAAGCGGAATCCGGCTGAGTCGCAAACTTGGCGAGCCGGGATCTCGATCCCCACTGCGAATCGAACTGCGGCCGCACCGTCCGGGACTCCCGCCCAGCCAACGGAGCTCTCGCTGAACCGGCCATGGGACCGGCCCGCCGGACGGGCCCGCGGCATTGTAGCAGGCGCGTCGAACGCGGCAAGCGTGCGGATTCGGTGGCCGGATGCGCGGACCGGGTAGCGCTGTGCACGAAATCAGGGGCCGGTGGGTGGCCGGCGCGGGTGGCCGGTGCGGGTGGCCGGCGCGGGTGGCCGGTGCGGGTGGCCGCCGCGGGTGGCCGGCGCGGGTGGCCGGTGCGGGTGGCCGGCGCGGGTGGCCGGCGCGGGTGGCCGGCGCGGGTGGCCGGCGCGGGTGGCTCCAATCGGATTCCCCGACCCTGGAGGGGGATTGACTATCTGGTGGCTGCGAACGGGTATCGGGGCGCCTAGTCGACCACCAGCAGCTTGGTGGTCCATTCGCCGCCGCCGGCGCGCAAGCGCAAGAAGTAGCTGCCGGCCGACACATGCTCTCGCAGGCGCGCCGAATGGAGCCCGGCACCCATCCGCCCCGAGGCCAGCAGCGCGACGCGACGGCCGGAAGCATCGACCATCTCGAGTTGCGCCTCCGCCGGCTCGGAAAGCCGGAAGTGAACAGCGCCCCCCCTGGCCAGCGGGGTCTCGGCCCACACCATGCGAACCCGCTCCGCCCCCAGAACGTCGCCCGGATTCTGACCGGGCTCATCTCCCGCGGAAGCCGGGTCGGGCTGGAGCTGGAAGTCACGCACCGTCCAACCGGACGAGCTCACATACACGTTGGCATACTCCGTGTCATACCCCTCGGCGGTGACGCTCATGCTGTAGCTGCCGGATGGCAAGAAACGCCAGTAGCGGCCGTGCGACGCCTCGGTCAGACGCGGCCCGATGGCAGGGTCATGGAACTGATTGACACGAATGTCCGCGATCACCGGCTGGCCGGTCACGGAGTTGGTGACGGTTCCGGTCAGCCCCGGGCCGGCCTGGGCTTTCTCGAGCAGATAGAACAGACCGCGGCCGACCCGGTGGGCGATCGTGTCCACCATGGCGCCCGTCCACCAATACTGGAGAGAGATCTCCATGAGCAGCGCACATCCCCCGGTGTTCTTGTACACCCAGCACTGCTCCTTGGGAAGCGTGTTGTAGGCGGCGCCGTTTCCATTGTAGTAGCCACCGCCTTCGGTCAGTGTATTGTATCCGAGCGCCTGGCTGATGGGTTTGTAGATGTCGCCATCCACGCTCTGCTGCCAGGTATTGGGATCATACCAGGTCCACCAGATCTTGTTGCCGATCGAGGGGACATCCGGCGAGTGCAGATCCATCAAGATGACCGGCCGTTCGCGAAGAATGAAATCGCGCATCGTCACGACACAGGCCTCCGAGAACGGATAGGGCCCCTTGTATCGCGAGCTGCGGTAATCGGTCGAGTCGTATTCGGCCCAGCGGTAGTCCCAGTTGCGGTTGGGATCGACGCCATCCTCGGGATAGGTGTAGTAGCCGTTGTGATCGTTGTCGCGCGTGGTCTTGCGAATCCATTCCCACTCTTCCAGGCCGGCGTAGACCTGGCGGATGCCATCGACGTTGAGCATCGGCACGAACCAGATCTCGAGGCCATTCACCAGCCCCGTGTAGTAGCCGTTGTGTCCGTAGTTCGTGAGCAGACGCTTCATCATGTGCATGATGGCGCCGGTGCCGTTGAGCTCATTGGCGTGCAACGCTGCATGGATCAACACGCGCGGCTCGGACTCGGCCACGGAAGCATTGTCAGAGATCTTGGCCGCCCAGATCGGCTCATGGCCCACGCCGGTGTATCCGATGATCTCGCGATGGAAGATGTCCGGATATTGAAGCGCATACGCATCGAACTCAGCCAGGACCTCTTCGTAGGTGTAGTAGCGCGGATCCGGCGCAGTCCGCTCCACTCTCTCGCTTCGGGTATCGGGACTGATCACGAGCCCCCCCGTCCAGATCACGAGGCACGCGATGGCCAGAAGCGCCAGAACGACATAGCGGCGATGCATGGATCCCCTCCCCAGGCGCGTAGCCCGCGACTCGCGGCGCCGGCAGCCCGATTCAGCAACGGCCCGACTCAGTATGGACGCTTCATTGTACCACAATCAGAGGGTCAGATTCAGAGTGGCGACCAGCCCGATTCCGCGGCTTGCCCAGGGATTGAGGCTGCCCCATGAGCGCAGACCGAGATCGACCTGCGCTGCCCCCACGCGCCAACCCAATTCCCCGCCAAGGGATGCGCGATCAGCCCCTCCCAGCGAGGCCGTCCCCCGCGCGGCCAGGCATCCGGCAAACCGGCGGGCATGGCCGATCGCGACACGAACGGTCCGGGCGGCCCCCAGGCGGTCCTCGCCCGAGAGATCCATCCGCAGAGAGGTCAAACTGCTCTCGTCACGACGGGCGGCCCCCAGGGACAGTCCCACCGGCAGGTAGACCCGGAAGGCATCGACCGGAATCTCGACCGTTTCCGTGGCCACGATCTGGCCGGCACCCTCACCGATGCAAAGACCGGACAGATCGAAGCTGTCGATGCGCTCCTGAACATCGCCGGTGAAGTCCAGCCACCCCAGCAGGTCCGTCACGACCAGAGAGGCCGTCCAGGAACCGCACAGCGGACCGGCGAAACCGACATCGGCGCCGAAACCGGTGCCGCCCTGGGCCGCGAGGGAGCGGATCGATCCATCTCCGTAAAGCGCCTGCGAGGTCGTCGTCAGGCCGCCGGCGGCCTCCAGAATCCGGGCGTACCGCCATCCGCGCAGAATCTTCGCGGCACAACCCGCATGCCAGCCTTCGAGGGCCCCCCGATCCTGCCCCACCATCTGGTACAGGGGCAGGCCAAGGCTCAGGCGATACTCGGTGAAGAGGATCCCTTCGCCTGACGTTCCGTCCAGGCTGAAGGTCTCGCCCACGGTGTTTCCATTGAGCAGCAGTTCCAGAGCCTGCCTGGGGATCGACAGCTCGCCGTGAGCCCGCGTTCGGATCACGAACGACCCACTGCCCCAGCAGATGCCCGCCGCACGCATTTCCGCCCCCACCGCGATGTCCAGATGGCCGCTATCCAGGGTGGCGAGGATCTGGTCCTTGTCCTCCTGGTCCCAGTGAGCTCCGTTGAGCTGCCCGTACTGCCGCAGCGGGAGACTGCCGTTGCCCACGTGAAGGTCACAGCCCACCAACTCCACGCGGCGCACCGGCACGAGCGACGGCAGCGCCGGATTGTACGCCGCGCCCGCCGGACCCACCATGGCGGGCCCAAACGAGTCATCCACCCCGGCCAGATCCACCGTGGGGAGCGTCCCGCACGGCATGCCAGGCGCCCCCGCCCGAGCGGGGCGCTCCGCCGCTCGCAGCGACCCCGCCGTCGCGGCCAGGGCAAGTGCCGGGGCGAGTGCCGGGGCAAGCCCGATCGCGATGGCGGATACCCATGCCCCTGACCCCAGCCGGCCCGAGGAACGCGTTGGCGGCCACGCGACGCGTGACGACGAACGCCGCCAACCGGACGGCCACGGCCAGCGGCGGACCCGCCGGCCGAGGATCGCACTGATCTCTGTCAGGACAGGGCGGCGCATCAAACCATCACTCCACGCGGCAATCGAAGGCCACAACGCCTCGAATCGTCACATAGTCGCTGCTCCAGACCTCGACTGGGCCTTCACCGTTCCCGATCAGGGTTACCTCCATGGCGCCGAAGAACTGCCGCTCGGCGAGCAGATCGATGTCGCCCTGCACATGGACCAGAGCGACCCGACTCTCAACGGGCCTGACCACCCGGCCGCTGGCTGGCTCCACCGTGCCGGAGAGCGCTACCTCCCCCTGCAAGGTGAGCGCATCATGGGCGAACAAGGCTCCCGCGGTCCGCGCGAAGTGCAGCTTGATCTCGACACCGGCCGGGAAGTGATTCTCGACCTGCGCATATGCGGCAATGCCCCGCAGACTCCGCCGGATGCGCTCGCGCATATCCTCCTCCAGATCCACCGGAAAAGGATCTCCCTGTCGGGTGGGGTGGGCGAGGACCAGAGGCCGCGGGGTGAGACTGGCGGCGGTACGGATGGCCAGCGGTCCGATCGAATCGCCACCGACGGCCGAGCGCGTCTGCGCCAGATCCTCGCCGGTGTACTGCTCGGTCGCCAGGGGGACATACAGGGTGGTGTCGAAGCTCGGACGCTCGGGAATCTCCAGACCGCACCCTCCGCCAGGCGCGGCGACCAACATCACAAGGGCGACCATCCTGATCCACGCCGGCGCAACAAGTGGGCCGACCGACATCCCAAGCCCGCGCGGCACGATCGAGATACCCCGGGGGGCATGCTTGGCGCCGGGGCGGTCTTCCTTCTGGGCTTCACTCACGTCTGGCGTGCTCCCGCGCTCGTCCACCGATCCGCCTCATCATCGGAGGCGATCTCACAATCCACCGCGCACTTCGGGGCGGGGCAGAGAACATGCCACTGCCTCGCCCCGGGGGCGCAATCCGTAATCATTTACAAGGCAACGCATTACAGTTCCTGCAGGCCGCGGGGACTCGCCGCGGGCTGCGAGCGGTCATGCAGATCGCCGGATCTGGGGACGCCATATTGCGAAATGCAACCGGGAATCGGGGTACGGAGAACCATCGATCGACCATGTCGGGCGTTGCAGACCCGACCGGCGAGGTTCCTGTGCCCGGATTGTCCTGGAGCGATTGCGGGGGTTCCGTTGGGGGTCCGATCTGGGATAGGATAGCGGGTCTATGATGAGTCAGCTTGGTAGGGAGGAATCCCTCCTGATTACATATGGGGCAGCGCTGGAGCAAATCCAGACTCTGCTCGAGCCTCTCGACCGCGAGCGGATTCCGATCGAAGAGGCCCTGGGGCGATACTCTGCCCGGGATCTGGTCGCGCCCTTCCAGATACCCACCTGCTCACTGGCATTGCGCGATGGATTCGCGATCCGCGCCGCAGACACCACGGGCGCCGAGCTCGACCATCTGAAGCAACTGCGGGTCATCGGCCAGTCCTTCCCGGATACCCCGAACGACGCCGTGCCGGCCATCGGGCCCGGGGATGCCGTTGCGATCGCCACCGGCGCACCCGTACCCGCCGGTGCCGACGCCGTCCTCATGGCCGAGGCGGCCACCCATCGAGGCGATCTGCTCTTCATCGGCGCACCGGTGCGCACGGGATCCGGCGTACTGCTCCCGGGCGACGATGTGCGCGACGGCGCTCCCATCGTGACCGAAGGCCGCGCATTGTCGCCCTCCCAGCTGGGTCTGCTGGCGGCCACGGGCCTGTCTCATATCGAGGTGTATCGGAAGCCGCGCGTTGCCATCATCGCGACCGGGGATGAGATCATTGCGGGCAGCGAATCACTCACCCGGGGTCCGGCGGCGGGCGGCGTCATATCCACCGGCAACGGTCACACCAGCAAGCCCCCCAGCAATGCCGTGGCGCTCACGGCCTGGTGCCAGCGCTTCGGCCTGGAGAGCAAGACCTGGGTGGCCGGCGACAATCACAAGGCCCTGGGATACACCTTCTCGCAGGCCATCGCAGCGTGCGATGCCGTGGTCACCATCGGCGGCACCGGCCCGGGAGTGCGCGATCTGGTCACCCAAACGCTCGACGACCAGGGATGGGAAGCGGTCATTCAAGGCGTCCGGCTCCGTCCCGGGCGACGCAGCGCATTCGGCCTTCTGGATGAAACGCCCGTCTTCCTTCTGCCGGGCACGCCCACCGCGGCGGAGATGGCATTCCTCCTCATCGCCCTTCCCGGCCTCATGCGGCTGGCAGGCTCTGCCGATCCTCCCTTCATTGTCGTGCCGGCCCGCCTGACCCGTGACTTGCGGCGCAACAAGGATGCGCGCCAATGGGCTCAAGCGGTACGCGTGCGGCTCTCCCCGGGCACCTTCTTTCTGCAGGCCACGCCGCTGGTCGGCCGCTCGATCCATGAGAAGCGCGGGCGGATGGGAACCGCCGCCCTGTCCCATGGTCTGGTGCTCCTGGGGGAAGGCGAAGACACGGCTCGCACCGGAGATGTGGTCGGCGTACTGGTCCTCGAGAGCGGCTGGAGCTAGTCGGCCGGGCGCGCACGAAGCCTCGTCAAGGGCAGCGGCCGGGCCGCCGCGAACGCTGTCACCGCGCCGCCGCTACCACCGCCGCGACCGCCCGTGCTCAGGTCCACGCGCCTGACGGCGTCGGTGCGCGTTGACGAAGACCTACTTCTCATACGTGGCGAACAAACGGCCCCAGGGAGACTCGCGCTGCCACCGTTCGACGGTCGGTTTGCCCTTCAGCGGATACCAGACCTTGTCATGATAGGTCTCCGAACCCCAGATGAAGATGCTGACCAGCGGCGTGTGGAAGAAGAGCTTCTGCAGTCCCTTCAGCGGAGTGTCGAACCAGAGCAGCCGGCCCACCCCGGTGGCCAGATTGACCCCGACATCGAAGTTCCAGCGCTCCTGGGCAACGTCGGTGTCACCCACGACCTCGATCTCACGCATGTCGCCGATGCCCAATCCGCGCTCATGCGAAAGCGCGATGCAGGGCAGTTGGCTTGGGTCAAGACCCATCAGCGTGGCTGCAACCGTGTCGATCGCCACCTGGTCGGCGGAAGCAAGGATGACGTGCTTGTCGTGTCCCTTCACGGTACGCGGCCCCGGGCCGGAACCGGCGGTGGTTCCATCCATCGTCGCAAACATGCCCGGATGGATCTCCTTGCCGATAGCCAACAGGTCCACCAGCGTCTCGTGGATCCAGGTGTGTGTGTAGTGGCGTTTGTAGTTCAGCAATCCGCCGAAGGCGTTCTTGAGCGCGCCGGTGTATTGCGTGTACGAGTGGGTCTTGACCGTAGGCATCTGGACGATGTTCCGACCCACGAAGAAATCGGGGATACGGATGTCATGGCCGAAAATCTTCGGTAGCGCGATCAGTTCCCGCTTCGGCTTGAAAGAAATCCACTTCATGTGTTCTTCGCGGAAATTGAAGAGGACCGGGACCTCATACTTGCGGTAGATCGGCCCGAACTTGAGCTCCTCTTCCCCGCGCTCGGCGATCGTCACCACGGTGTGATTGTGCACGGCGACCAGGTCGCGGTGCCCAGCATCCTGAAGCCCCAGGATCGTGCCCTCCAGCTGCCAGGGCGTGGTGTTGACACCGGGCATGACGAAATGCCAGGTGATGTTGTCCTTCAGGATGGTCTGGGCAGACGAATCGAGCGCGTCCTTCAGGCCCGCCAGATCGCAAAGCCGACGATAGTCATCCAGAACCGTGTCGGGCTGGGTCCGCAAGAGCGCAACTTTGGCCTTGGCCATCAGATTCCCCCCTCTCCCCATTCATCGAACACGCCAGTATGCCCCTTGGTCCCCTCTACCGCAATCCTCTGATTGAGGTCCCGACTCGAGCGGAACCTGCCGACGGGCCTCATCATCCCGCGCTTCGAAATCGAGCGCGACCTGCTGGGAGGAAGGATCAGGGCGGTCGATCTACCCGAGATCTGGAACGAACGAATGACGGAGTAGCTGGGGGTGAGGCCTCACCCATCGCGCCGCGGATCTGGTCGAGCGGGTCACGGGCAAGCCGTTGAGCGCGGACGACATGATCCATCACCTGCACGCCGAGCACAGGCCCTGTTCGGCGGCCGGGCACAGGCGCGGAACCGGTGTCACAATGTTGCGGGCAGGGCATTCGCGGATGACACCGGGTGGAGTGAATGGGTCCGGCGATCCGGGTGGGCAGAAGTTGCACTGACTCATATAACTCACTACAAATAATGCGTTTACATGCCGCTTCCCCTTCGTTCCGACCCGGCGATCTCGGCCGATTCCTGCCTGATCCGTTTGACGGATGGCGCCCGGAAACCGTATACTATGTCAAGGTGTTCCACACACTTGTCAGCCTCGTTCATTCTGCAAGGAATGACGCGTGGAGTCTTAGCCATACGCCACCCGGCCAACTGCAATGCAGCCTGGTCGACGCCCTGACGGGAGGTACGTCTCATGAAACGATTTTGGACGATGTCCGCCTTGCTTCTCACCGGACTGCTGGCGATCGGCGCGGCCGGCGCAGAGGATCTGCAGCTGGCAACGTACGGACATCCGGCATTGGAAGCCATTGGCCAGGCGTACGAGAGCAATGCGATCACACTGGATGAGGCCATGCTGTATCGCCTCTACTTCGTGAAGGAGTTCTCCAAGCTGCCGGCGGAGTTCCAGCTCGAGGGCGAGCCGATCCGCGGGGGTACCTCGATCCTGCTCGAGGTCTATGACTATTCGGAGAACAACGCCTCGGCGCAGCTCCGCGAGCAGATTCAGATGTACCGCGCGCGCCCGTACAACCTGCCGCTTACCCGCACGACCGATCACTTCATCATCCATTACACGAATACCGGTGGCGATGCCGCCAGCGAGGCCTACATCGACGTGATCGAGGCCGCATGTGAAGATTCCTATCAGACATACTTCGTCGATATGACCTGGCAGGTTCCGCCGGGGGACGGATCCATGGGCGGCGGCATGAACATGATCGACTGCTACGTTCACGATTGCGGCCAGGGAATCCTGGGATACGCGGAGACCGAGAATCCGGTTCCAGGGGGTGCCCCCTACGACTACACCGGTTACTTCCATGTGGACAACGCCATCTCCAACATCGGCACACGTTCCTGCACGGTATCCCACGAGTTCATGCACGTGACCCAGTTCGGGTACAACGCCAGCTTCGCCAATCTCTGGTTCATGGAAAACTGCGCCATGATCGCCGAGGAGTTCGTCTACGATCAGTACAACGACTACATCGGGTACATCAATGCCTGGTTCGCTCAGCCGCACAAGAGCCTCAAGTATTTCAATGGGGCGTACGAATACGGCGGAGTCGTCTGGCCGATGTACATCTGGGAGCGCTTCAATGTAGAGTTGATCGAGGAGATCTGGTACGAGCTCATGTGGGGCGCGCAGATCTGGGCGGCCTTCGACACGGTCTTCGCTCCGTATGACTATGCCGGCGTCGACGCCTACATGGAGCTGATGCGCTGGTGCTACTACACCTCGACGCGCTACGACGGCGAGCACTTCGAGGAGGCCGGCATGTGGTATGCCGCCCTCTATCCGGACCGCACCTTCTCCTCCTACCCGACGGGCGAGCAGCACCCGACCTCCACCAAGAAGCCCGAGCCGTTCGGCACGAGCATCATGCGCTTCAATCCCCAATCGGGCAGCACCGACAATATGCTGCAGATCACCTATGTCGGGCCCACCTGCACGGCCGGCCTCGATGTGATGGTCAAGAGCGGTGAGGTGTATGCGGAGTACACGATGGAGATCGACGCCAACGGTGAAGGCTTCATTGAGATCCCGAATTTCGATTCCTGCGAATACGTCTTCTCCATGACCAGCATGCTCCGTGAATGCAACGTGGCGCAGGACTACTACATCATGGCCGACACGGCCGAGGGCACATCCTCGGCGCCCGATATGGGTCCGCGCGTCCGGATCTATCCGAACTACCCGAACCCGTTTGCCGATCACACGGCCATCCAGTACGCGCTCGCTTCGGCCGGCGAGGTGACGGTGCAGGTCTTCGACGCCTCGGGACGCGTCGTGCGCGATCTGTTCGCCGGCAATCAGTACGCCGGCAACTACGAGCTGATGTGGAACGCGCGTGACAATGCCGACAACCCCGTGGGCAACGGCGTCTACTTCGCCCGCATTCAGACGGGCCAGGGCGATCCGGTCGTGCGCGAACTGACCGTCGTTCGCTAGCCAATCGGCACGACCGGCGACAGGCTGATCGTCTCAGGCAATCACAACGCGGCGGTGTCCATTTGGGCACCGCCGCGGTCTTCTTTCCCCATATCGAGTGTCAGACAGGAGTTTAGCAGCTTCGGGCATTCGATCCCGCTAACTGATGTCCATCTAATCGATTAACGATCCAATTCCTGTAAGACCCCACTTGCGTTGACCGACCACCCGAGGGCCCGTAGGACTTCACGCTGGGTCTGCGTCGGGGTCTCCAGCCGCCGCCGGGGCTTGCGCGCCCCTGCCGGCAGCATCAGCACCGAGTGCAGGTGGCGCATCTGGTCGATCACGCGATCGGCGGTCATCTTCAGCCCGCCTGCCTCGAGCTTCAGTTCCAAGCGCCGCAAGTAGGTCATCGCCGCCACACAGCAGAAGAAGTGGCAGCGGATCTTGCCGTCGGTCCAGTGACGCACGGGCTGGGCTCCGCCCAGGTCCGCCTCTTTGCTCTGGCGGAAGCAGTCCTCAACTTGCCAGCGGTCCAGACTGGCTGAGACGATCTCGGCCGTCGTCCAATCGGTGTTGTCGGTCACGATGACCGTCTTGCCGAAGCGCTGCTCCATGCGCCCCACGCGATAGGCGTTCTTGCGGAACCCCATCACCAGGCCATCGGCCTCGTCACTCAGCTCCAGGTCATACAGGTCGCTCGCGATGTGCAGCCGCTCACACAACCGGAAGTAGCGCTCCCAGATCATCTCCGGATCCCGCCAGTGGGGCAGTTGTTCCCGCACCTTCGCCCGCATCTCCAGCAGCTCTTCCCGCACCTGGTCGAGCTTGCGCTCCAGGCGTAGACGCTGCTTTCGCGCCGCCTGAGGGTTCCAGGTCACCACCACCGCCCGCTCCTGACCCCAGAACTCACCCCGCGTGCGTAGCGCCTGCATCTGCTCCTCGGGCTGCCCGGCCTCTACCCGTGCCCGGTTCCGCGGAATCTCGACCGGGGCGTACTCCTCCAAGGGCACGGCCATCAGCTCCTCGACGTAGTGGGGCGAGTAGGTGGTGACGAAGTGCATTCGGGGATGCTCGTCCAGCCACAGGAAGTTCTCCTCGCTGTTCATCCCCTTATCGACCACCACCGTCAGACGCTGCTTCGTCTGCTTCAGCCCGGTGACGACCGCGAGCATCTCATCCATCACCGTGGCAAAGAGCCGGCTGTCATGGAGGTTGCCTGGGTAGGTCTGCCAGAACAGGGGCAACCGGCACTGGCGGGCCACGAGCAAGGCCAGCCCGATCTGGCGCAGCTGGTGACGCCCGGCCTTGTTGTGCCCTCGCCCCGCCAGGCCTGAGTCGGTGCCACCGGCCATGAACGTGTAGTCGTTGGTCGTATCGAAGAGCAGGCAGTCCGCCTCCGGCTTCTCCAGCTCCCACAAGCGAGCGAAGAACCGCCGGCTAATCTCCTGCAACTGCTCCTCGCTCACGCGCTCCCACTTCTGCCAGTAGCGCTCGCTGGTGAGTTGGGCCAAGGCCACCGGGCGGATCTGCTGGATCGCGGTACGCTCATACCACGCGGCCAACCGGTGCTTGCTCACCGCCTCGACCATGCGGTTCCAGGCGCAGTAGAGGAAGTACTCCCCGACCGATGGGCCGCTCTCGGCGGGTCCTCGAGGCACCACCTCATCGACAATGCCGGCCAGGTCCACATCCCGGTCCATCAGCTCAGCCAGCCAGAGGGCGCCGAACTCCTCGACCTTCAGGTGCAGCTCTTCCTCCAGCCCACCCCCGCGGGCCAGGGTGGCTACCCGCTGGGGCGAGCCGATGTAGATCTGGCTGACGACCTTGGGGCGACCGCCGACGCGGGCGATCTCGCGGACATAGAGGTAGGGTCTTCCGTTCTTCTCAGAACAGCCGAGGGTCCGGGCGGCGCGGCGGCGCAACGGCGTGACGGCGTGATTCGTTTCCCCGCCCAGCCGGGTCATACGCGATAGCGGGCGCGGCCGGCGGGATCATGGAGTTCGACGGCGACTTTGCGGCGGCGCCAGCCATAGCCAACCAGCCAGACAAGTGGAATGTAGGACACCAGGATCAAGGTGAGCAGCAGCATGTGTTCGTGCATGGAGTTCACGAAGTCATGTGTGGACAGCATCGACCATGAGCTGGTGCTGAGCGAGATCCCGAAGATCTGCGCCAGACCTGCAATCAGTACGATGCTGAACAGGTAGACGTAGTTGCGCAAGAGGCGGCGCCCCATGGCCTCCCGCATCGAGATCTTGAAGGTCGGATAGAGCAACTCCGCAATCAGATCCTCGCGCCAGGGACCGGTCAGGCGCTGGCTCCGATCCATGAGGATCGGTGAGAGAAAGTGCGCTTCGAGAATCCGCAGCCGCCAGCGCCAGACATCATAGAAGCGGTAGCGGCGCGACTCGACGGTAAGCAGGAACCACAGCATCGCGATGTTCACCAGGAAGATCGCATCGGCCAGCGGGTTCCGGAAGGAGAAGGTCAAAAGACCCACCGTCGCGATGATCGCCCAGTTGGTCGTGATGTCCATCCGCGTGCGCCAGACCGTCAGGCGGTTCATCTCGCCCCGGTAGAAGTGCGCCATGACGGTTGCATTGGCACTCGACGCAAACGGGCTCTCCGGCGAGGAGAGCGGGGCCTGTGCCTCGAACGGGCTATCCGGCGAGGCAAGCGGGGCCTGTGCCTCGCCGCCCTCGCGTGCGGCCTGCCGCAGAGCGCGCGCGTCTCGATCGCGCTGCTCCTCACTCATGGTGGCCTCCTATGCGCGGCACCCGGCCGGCCCCCCCATTCCGGCGGAGAGGCCCGGGACATGCCGCAGTTGCGGCCAATCACTCGATCGCCCATCTTAGTGCGCTGGCGGCGGCACGGCAAGGCAACGCATGGATTCGCCATGGGTCGGCCCGACCGAGCCGCGGCCGCGAGGACCCCGGGAATCCGCAACGGGAGACTCGCCAGGAATTGCACATCCCCTTCCCCCGTGAGAGTCTACCGGCTTGAGATCCTGGGCGGGGCGCGCTCCGCTGCACGTAGCGGCTGCGCAGAACCCGGGGCGCAGGGCCGGGTAGACCATGAGGATGCCTTTGGCGCGGAGTGCCGCCGGGCGCCGGCGCGCGGGACTTGAGGGCCCTCGGGGGAAGTGACATGAACGGTGGGTTCATCTATCTCGACTACAATGCCACCACGCCCATCGCGCCGGAGGTGGCCGATGCCATGGAGCCGTTCCTTCGTGGGATGTACGGGAATCCGTCCAGCACACATCGATTGGGCCTGCTGGCCCGCCAAGCCGTCGAACGTGCGCGCGGACAGGTGGCCGCACTCCTCGGGTGCGCTCCCGATGAGGTCGTCTTCACCAGCGGCGGCAGCGAAGCCAACAACGCGGCCATTCTGGGGACCGCCCGGGCCCTGCGTGATCGCGGAAGGCACATCGTCACCTCGGCGATCGAACACCCGGCGGTGACCGAGGTGTGCCGCTTCCTGGAGGAAGATGGCTACCGCGTGACGCAGTTGCCGGTCGATGGCGACGGGCTGATCGACCCTGCGGAGCTGGACAAGGCGCTCGCGCGCGACACGATCCTCGTAACCATCATGCACGCGAACAACGAAGTCGGCACGTTGCAGCCGATCGCTGAACTGGCAAGGATCGCGCACGCGCGGGGGGTGCGCATCCATTCGGATGGGGCGCAGTCCGTCGGCAAGGTCCCCACCCGGATGGATGACCTCGGGGTGGACCTGTTTTCGATCGCCGGTCACAAGCTGTATGCGCCCAAGGGCATCGGGGCCCTGTACATCCGCCGCGGCACGCGGCTGGCCAAGTTCGTGCACGGAGCTGACCATGAGATGAACCGCCGCGCCGGAACCGAGAATACGCTCGAGATCGTCGGTCTGGGCCAGGCGGCGGAGATTGCCTTGCGCGATCTGGAGGCAAACCACGCGCACCTGCGCGCCATGCGCGACCGACTGCACGAGACGCTCGCGGCCGACTGGCCGGATCTGCGGCTGAACGGGCATCATGAGAAGCGCCTGCCCAACACGCTGAGCGTCTCCTTTCCCGGACTCGAGGCCAGCACCATCCTGGATGAACTCGAAGGGGTCGCCGCCTCCGCCGGCGCCGCCTGTCATGCCGATCAGATCGACGTCTCCCATGTGCTCGCGGCCATGCACGTTCCCCTTCACGAGGCAATGGGAACGATCCGCTTCTCGGTCGGCCGCGAAACCACACCTGAGCAGATCGATGCCGCCGCGCGGGAGATCCTCGCGGTGACCGGCCGCCTGCGAGCCCAGACGGAGGATGACGACAGCTATACGGAGCCGGGGCTCCCTCACGTCATCGGTGGCGATCGCGAGCCGGCCTCCGCCGTGATGGCCAGCGCGGAGCATGAAGCCGCTGTCAAGGATACGGCCGCGCCGGCAAGCGCCGCCGCCGCCGACACAGCCGAACACGGCAAGGCGGTGGTTCACGGGGCCGGCTCGGGAGGCACCGCCGGCACGAGTCGGGAACCGTCTGGATCCGATGTCCGGCTGACTCGCTTCACCCATGGTCTGGGGTGTGCCTGCAAGATCCGACCGCAGACGCTCGAGGAGATCCTGCGGAGGATTCCTCAGGTCGCAGATGAGAATCTGCTCGTCGGCACGGACAGCTCCGACGACGCGGCGGTCTATCGCATCGGTCCCGATCTGGCCATTGTGGGGACGCTCGACTTCTTCACCCCCATCGTGGACGATCCCCGCGCCTTCGGGGCCATTGCGGCGGCCAATGCCCTCAGCGACATCTACGC
The DNA here is from genome assembly GCA_964417675.1 of uncultured bacterium. Taxonomy (GTDB): domain Bacteria; phylum Eisenbacteria; class RBG-16-71-46; order CAIMUX01; family WJJG01; genus CAYQJL01. The sequence goes on from CAYQJL010000215.1 coordinate 17,763, forward strand.
GATGGGCGCGCGCCCGATCTTCGCTCTCAACATCGTGGGCTTTCCGGTCCGCCGCCTGCCGACCTCGGTGCTGGAAGAGATTCTGGCCGGAGCCGCAGACACGGCCGCCAGCGCGGGGATTCCGATCGTGGGCGGCCACTCGGTTGAGGACACGGAACCCAAGTTCGGATGGGCGGTCACCGGGCTGGTGGACCCCAAGAAGGTGCTGGCAAACAACACCGCCCAGCCGGGAGATCTCCTGATCCTGACCAAGCCCCTCGGCCTCGGGATTCTGGCGACCGCGGCCAAGCGCGGCGTGGCGTCACCCACGGCTGTCGCAACGAGCACCCGCGTCATGGTGACCCTGAGTCGCTCTGCCGCGGAGTGCCTGGTAGGCTACCCGGTGAGCGCCTGCACCGACATCACCGGCTTCGGCCTGCTGGGACACCTCCTGGAGATGACCCGCGGCAGCCGGGTCTCTGCCGAACTGTGGGCGGCCGAGGTGCCCATCATCGCCGAAGCCCGTCAGTGGGCTTCGGCGGGAATCATCCCGGGGGGCACCCGCAACAACCATGCCCATACGCGGCCGCACACGCGCTGGGATGCTGCCATCCCCGAGGTCGAACAGATGATACTATGCGATGCGCAGACATCGGGCGGTTTGCTGATCAGCATCCCGGCGGTGCACGCGGAGAATCTCCTTGAGGATCTGCACGCGGCCGGGGTGAGCGCGGCCATGCTGGTGGGCCGCGTCGGTGAACGCGGCGACGGAACCATCACGGTCGTGCCCACCCGCCCTGCGGATTCAGCCAATGGAAGGACGCGCAGATGATGCATACAATGAACCGTGGAACTCATGCCTGCGGACCGTCGCTGGACACGCCATCGGCCGTCGGGCGCCCGGCCGTCGGGCGCCCGGCCGTCGGGCGCCTGGCCGCCACGCTGCTGGCCGCCACGCTGCCGGCCGTCGGACGCTCGGCCGCCGGGCGCCTGGCCGCCACGCTGCTGGCCGCCACGC
>CAYQJL010000216.1:0-14426 GCA_964417675.1 uncultured bacterium
GCATGGTCGCCGCCACCGGCACCATGGCGCTGGCCCTGCAGACGGATGGATTCATCGGCAACAACTTCGTCAGCCGCGGTCCCTCGCTCGAGTTTCCGCGGGGGACGTCCGAGGAGCACCTGGTGCGCGCCGGCGTGTGGATCGGCGGGCTGCTCAGCCCAACCGGCGAATTGGCCGACGCAGACACTCTCGTAAGCACGGCCACGATCGATGGTTATGGGGGCAGTGACGCCACGGGGAGCGAGTACTATCCCGATCAGACCGGCTTTCTGATCCGCTCGACGCTCCAGCAGCACCAGTACTGGGATCCGGTCCATGCTCGCAGCTACGAGGATGTGATCTGTGTCTATACCGATCATCACTCCGCGCTGCAGAACCTCCCGGACCACGAGCCGCTGGGCGTCCGGGTCATCCAGAAGGTCTACCAGTTCGACTTCGAACCGTACGACGGACTCAAGATCATGGAGTTCGACGTCGTCAACGACAACGAATCGGCCATCCTCTTCGATGTCTATGTCGGTCTCTACGCCGAACTGGCCTCGGGCTGGAAGGACGGCCATGACCGCTGGCCCCCCAGCGGGTGGTATGAAAAGAAGGACATCGCCTATGTCGACTCGTTGCGTTTGATCACCGAACATCACTATCGCCTCGATGGCGGCAATTGCCCTTCCTGGGCAGGGTATTCATTGCTCGGCACCAAGCCGGACACCATCGCAACCAAGACGGTCTCGTTCAACTGGTATAACTGGGATCCCAGCGGATTGGAGCCGGGCACGCCCGACATCGACGCGAAGCGCTTTCGCCTGATGAGCAATGGGTCGCGGGACGCAACCGGCGGGGCCGAGGCCCCCCACAATGACCCGGTCACCCTGTTGTCGGTGGGTCCGCTCGGTACGGCCTCCTTCACCGATTCGAGCGGAGTCGTCCACTGGCTCTTCGAACCCGGGGATACCGTATCGGTGGCCTATGCCTGGGTGGGGGGTACGCCGCGGCCGGATACGACCCCCCCGCGCTCGGCCGAACAGGACATCGCATTCCACGCGGAGAAGGCCCAGGAAGCCTATGATCTCGATCTCAGGATCCCGCTCCCACCCCCCTCTCCCCGGCTGGTGGTGGATGCCTCACACCGCGCCCTCGACCTATGGTGGGATGCGGCCCCGCTCGATTTCGTCGATCTGAGCACCGGCAACCAGGATTTCGAGGGATTCCGCGTGTACGTCAGCGAACAGAGCAAGACCCAGGGCTTCCGATTGGTGGGCGAATTCGATCTGATCGACTCGCTCTTCTTCAATACGGGCCTGGAAGCCATCGCGGCCGAGGAGCCCCGGATGCTGGTCGAGAACGGCGACAGTACCGCGCTGGTCTATCACTACCGCCTTGGCAATCTGCGCGACGGGTTCAAGCACTGGGTTTCGGTCACCAGCTTCGATACGGGCAATCTGGACATCGGTTCCCTCGAATCGGGCATAACCCAGAACGGCACCTTCTGCATTCCGGGCGCCACGCAGGAGGATGCTCCCGGCGGCAAGGTCTTTGTCTTCCCCAATCCCTACCATGGAGACGCGGCCTGGGACGAGCCGTTGGCCCGCGACCGCTATCTCTACTTCGGAGGGCTGCCGCGGCGCTGCAAGATCAGGATCTTCAGCCTGGCCGGCGATCGGATCCACACGATCGAATTCGATGGCGACACCTATGCGGCCCGCAACGTGCGCGGCATCTACGACCCGGATGACAAGAAGAACCCGGCCAGCGACACGCCGGTGATGTCCGGGCACATGGCCGCCTGGGATCTGACCACCCGCGAGGATCAAGCCGTGGCCAGCGGCCTGTACATCTTCAGCGTGGAGAACCTGGAAACGGGCACCTACGAAAGGGGCCGTTTCCTGATCATCAAGTAGTGTGAGGCCGGCATGACCCACCCATCCTTGGCGACCACCGCACCGAACGTCGCACCGACCGACGCACCGAACGTCGCAGCGACCGTCGCAGCGACCGACGATCGCCGCCGGGGCGCTCCCACCCTGGCCCGGCGGAGGGAGCTGTTCCTCGTCACGATGCTCGCGCTGCTCTCTCTGGCGGCCCACTCCGGCTGCCTGGTGGATGAGAAGGACTATCCCGCAAACCGGCCCCCCACGACCCACCTGGCCATCCAGGGAGACAGCCTACGCACAACCAGTTACCACACGATCCTCTCTTGGTGGGGTTCGGATTCCGACGGGCATGTGATCGGCTACGCCTACCGGTGGAGTGCACCCTGGACACCGGCGGTGGATGATAGCCTGTGGTGGGAGGATCCCTCCTGGACCTTCACGACCGCGACGACTGACACGTTCGATGTGCCGATCGGCGGCAGCTACGCGGAGAGGATTTTCGAGGTTCGGGCCATCGACAACGATTTGGCAGCCGATCCCCATCCCCGTTCCCAGAGATTCCACCTGCGCAATGCCCCTCCGCGGGTCAGCTGGTCGGACACCCAGCGCCATCCCACCCACCTGCGGCCCAGCCTTCCGGCAGTCTCCTTCGCCTTCACGCCGGAAGATTTCGACGGACGGGGCACCGTGTCGCATGCGGTGATGTGGCTGGATACGATCCCCGGCGAGGATCCGACTCTAGCGCGCGTCATCGTCGAGGGCGACACCGTGGGCGCCTTCTTCCCCGAGCACTTTCAGAATCGGTACGGAGAGCGCACCGTCTATCTACAGCTCTTCGACAAGGCTGCTACGGGGTCAGACACCATCTCCTGGTCCTGGAACGTGGTCGAACCGTCGGGCGAGTATCTTCTCATCGACAATGCCGGGGAGACCGTTCTGGGTCCCGCCGACCGGGATGATCGCTTCTGGCGGGCGCGGATGGACGAGGTCACCGGCGGCAACTATCACGTGTACGACGTCTGGACCGAAGGCGTCTTCCGCAGCAAGCAGGAAGTGCTGCCCCTCTTTCGGCTCTTCAAGGGCGTGATCTGGTATGGAAGTGTCCGCTACGATGGAAGCGCGACCTCGGATCAGCAGATGTATGAGAACCTGACTCTGGCCCAGTCGTCGCTGGTCGACTATGCCACATCCGGCGGCCGGCTGCTCATAACCGGTCATAACCTACTGGGTACCGGTGGCGCCCTGACCCGCAGCTTCTGGAGGGATCAGCTCGGCATCGAACTCATCTTCACGCATTACCAGCAAGAGGTCTATGTCAGCAACATCGACCTGCCGCGCAGCGTCTTCGTGCAATGCGGCCCCGCGCTGGGCGGGGTTGACTCGCTGCAGACCGGGGGCGTGATCACGATGAGCGAGTTCTTTCGTCCGGGCCCGGACCTCGAGCCGCTCTTCTGGCTCGATCCGGCTCTGCTGCAGGAGAATCTGAACCCCGAGCCCGATGCCCACGGGAGCCGCGAGCAGGTCTACTTCGGGGTCCGGCGGCCGTTCGCCACAGGCCACCTGGCGCTGTGCACATCGATCATTACCCGCTTCCGTCCGGGACCGGCCGGATCGCCCGAGGAGGCTATGAACGCTTTGCTCCGCGATCTCTTCGGACTCTGAGTGGACTTCTGTCTCTAACCTCCTTCTAGTAAGCATCTTACGCAAATCCCAGCTTGACCTTCCTTGACGAGCGCGGTATACTCCGGGCGGTCTGAGAAATGTACCCACGGAGAGTCCCCTGGGTCTGTCGCCGGTCATCGCAGAACGTCTCCAAGGGAGGGACACCCGATGTTTGCACGCACAGCTTTCACAGCCTTGGCTCTGCTCGCGCTCCTGGCCGCGCCGGCATTGGCGGAGGTCACTACCATCTATGACATCCAGTCGGGCCTTGGGGGATTCACCCCGGGAATCGACGAGTTGACGGTCGAGGAGGTGGTCGTGACCGCGTCGGGCCGGTTTGGCTTCTTCGTCCAGGAAGTCGATCCCCGGCCCGGCACCGGCCGCATGTATGCCGGCATCTGGGTCTTCACCTATGGGGATCACCTTGGGTTCGTCAAGCGCGGGGACCTGGTCAATGTGACCGGGATCTATGACGAGTATTTCGATTTCTCCGAGCTCGACGTCACCCACAGCAATTGCAGCGGCGACTGCGGGTGGGAGATCGTCGGCACCGCCACCGTGCCCGATCCGGTCGAGGTGGCCATCACCGACATCAATGACACCGGTCTCTTCAACGAAGCCTACGAGAGCGTTCTGGTCCGCGTGGACATCAACGACAATGAGCTGTTTGCCGGTGAACCGAACCAGTATGACGAATGGCAGCTATGGACCGACGGCGTCGGCGTGGGTGACTTCCTCTGGATGGATGCCTACTCGGCCGACCCCGAAGGCGAGTTCGACTATCCGTTGCCCAGCCAAGGCGATGTCCTCGAATTCGCCGCCGGTGTGCTGACCTACAGCTATGGGAGCTTCAAGCTCGCACCGCGCAACTGCACCGAAGATCTCGGGATCGCTTGCCCGCCCGAACTGCGCGGTCTCTGGCCGACCAGCAACAACACCATCGACGTGCTCTTCGCGGTGGACGTCGATCTGGCCAGCGCCGAGAACCCGAATGCCTATTTCTTTGATTCGGGCCTCTTCTGTCTCTCGGCCGAGCGCGACGCCGTCAATCATCGTCTGGTGCACTTGACGACCGAAGAGATGATCCCCGGTCTCGTCGACATCGCCTACATCGAAGGCGTCCTCTCCGAAGGCGACCTGGTCATGATGCCGGATGCCGAGTTCACCTTCTCCCAGGGAATCACGACGATCGAGCAGATCCAGACCGTGGCGGACCTGGTCTTCGACGACTCGGTCTACCTCGGCGTGATCGTCAGCACGACCGGCCGCGTCACGGCCGTCGAGAACCAGTACTACTACCTGCAGCAGGCCGATGCCGGTCCCTTCAAGCACTTGTACGTGCGGGTGGCCAAGACCGGCGAGATGGCCGTCGGCGACAGCGTCATGGTGGCCGGCCGCGTCGATGAGTATTACGGCGGCACCAATCTGCGCTTCGCCCCCGGCGTGCAGTATTTCGAGAACCTGGGACCGGCCAGCGATCCGGTGGTCGTCACCGCTGTGACGGTCTATGACGTGGTCTACAACTGCGACGATGACGACGAGAGCGGGCCGTCCGACAACCGGGCCGAGCCGTGGGAGTGGGCGCTGGTGCGCCTCGAGCCGGCCGCCCTCGACAGCATTCCGCTGGTGTCCCAGCAGTTCGGGGAATGGTACCTGCTGGTCGATCCCGACACCGCGCTGGTGGACTTCACCGACGACCTCAACGGCTTCATGAACTACCCGGCCTTCACGCCCGGCGACAGCATTCGGATCACCGGCATTCTGGCCTATGACTATGACTACAAGATCCGGCCGCGCTCGATCGATGACGTGCAGGTTCTCTATACGACCAGCGTGGAGGATCTGCCGCCCAGCCATCCTGCCCTGCTGATGCAGAACTCACCGAACCCGTTTGCTCGCAACACGAGCATCGTCTTCCAGCTTCCGGAGGCGGCCGGCTCGGTGACGATCGAGATCTATGACGTCACCGGTGCCCGCGTGCAGCGCCTGCTGGCCGGCCAAGCGCTGGAAGCCGGGGTGCACGTGGTGCCCTGGCAGGGCGTCAACGATGCCGGCCTGCCGATGCCTTCCGGCAACTACTTCTATCGGCTGAGCGTCGATGGGCAGAGCCGCTCGAAGCAGATGCTGCTACTCAAGTAGGCGAGCGCGCGGCGGCGGCGCCGCCCTGGAGCGGCCACGCGACCACCACATCGGCCCGGGGGTGATCCCCCCGGGCCGATGTTCTGACAGGCGAAACGGCCACAGGCCAGGACGCGGGGCACGAAACGGGCTCTCGCAGATCGGCTCAACGCCCCCGGCGATCGTCGTCGCGGAAGTCGACCACGTGAATGCGTTGCCGCCGGCGACGGGCATCGAGGCGATCGAAGTACTTCCCGGCCCATTTGATGTAGACCCAGCCGAAGGCCAGGCCGCCGAGGTGCGCCAGATGGGCGATACCGTCACCCGCCTGGCTGATCGAAGACAAGAAGGCGATCGCGCCGAAGATCAGTACGAATACGCGGGCCGAGACGGGGAACAACATGTAGAGGTAGATGCGCCGTTCGGGAAAGTAGAAGGCGAAGGCCAGCAGCAGACCGTAGACCGCGCCGGAGGCCCCGATGGTAGCTATGATGCTGCTGGGGGTGAAGAGAATGGTGAGCAATCCCGCGCCGACTCCGGTGAAGAAGTAGTAGGTCAGGAAGCGGCGCGTGCCCCAAATGCGCTCCAGATCGCTGCCAAACATCCATAGCGCAAACATGTTGAACAGGATGTGGAAGAACCCGCCATGCAGAAACATGTAGGAGACGATCTGCCATACGAACAGCTTGTTCCAAACCAGATAGGGAACCAGCCCCAGGAGGTGCTCAAATCGGTACTGTCCGAAGAAAACCTGCTTCGGCAGAACGTAGTGCTGGAGCAGGTAGAGGATCACATTCCAGATCAGGAGGTACTTGACCCCCTCGGTCAATGCTGGGCCAAACCCCGCGCTACGATAGGCACTCACTCCCGACCGTCCTCCTTGCTCGATCCCACATGAGCCTGGCTCGCTCTCCATGACCTCTATCGGCCAACGACCTTCCGATCATCATCCGCCACGGGGGGACGTTTGCTGCCCGGCGGCGCACCCGTCGCTGGTGACTCGCCGCCCATCGTACACTGGCCCTGGAAGAATGCTCCGTCCATGATCTTGAAGCTGCTGGCATGGACATCGCCCTCCAGGCGGGAACCTTTCTCCAGCTCCACCCGATCCTTGGCGGTAATCCTACCTTTGATACGCCCGGCCACCAGGGCGGAGTTCGCCCGAATCTCGGCCTTCATGACACCCGAGGCCCCGACGGTCAGGTGTTGCGCCACCTCGACGGTTCCCTCGATCTGGCCATCCACCCGAAGGGATCCGTTGACCTTCAAAACCCCGTTGAAGCTGGCTCCCGAGCCAACCACCGTCGTGCCGTGCTCGGATCCGGAACCGGAATCATAGGACTGCTCTTTCTTGAACATGGGCTCATCCTCGCATTCGCGCCGCGGGGTTTCAATGCGTTTGTCCGCCCGTCCGGACGCCCTGCGGAATCTCTCGGGCCTGCAGGATGATGGCGGTCAGATCATCCTCCAAGTGGACCCGGCCACAATGACGGTGGACCGCCTCGAGCAAACGTCGGCACAGATCGCGCGAGGTCGCCTCCCCCTGCGGCGACTCGGTGAGCACCGCCAGCAGGCGCTCGCGACCGAAAGGCTCTCCGTTCGCGGAGGTGGCATCCGTAATCCCGTCCGTATAGAAGACCAACAGATCCCCCGGCGCCAGATAGACAAAGCCCTCGTCGTAGCGAACATTGGGGAAACTCCCCAGTACCGTGCCCCCGGTCTCGAGCCAGAGCACCTCCCCGTTCCTGCGGGCGAGCATGGGCGGTTCGTGCCCGGCATTGGCATAGGTCAATCGCCCGGTCTTGCGATCGAGCACACCATAGACGACCGTCACGAAATCCTCGAGCGCGCTGCTCTCCCACATCAGCAGGTTGACCTTCGAGAGAATCGTCGCGATCGCGTAGTTGTTCCGTATCTCCGCGCGGAGACTGGCCCGCAGGCTGGCCATCAGCAGCCCGGCCGGGATTCCCTTGCCCACCACATCCCCGATCATCATGCCGAGTTGATCCTCGGATACCGAGATGAAGTCGAACACGTCGCCGCTCACCTGCAGCGAGGGATGATTGAACGCGGCCACGTCCAGGCCGGGGAAGTGCGGATCGGCCTCCGGAAGCAACCGGCGTTGGATCCGCCGGGCGATGCGCACCTCCTCTTCGAGTTGCCGCTTCTCGAGCGATTCGTCGTACAGCCACGCCCGCTGGATCGCGATGGCGGCCTGATTGCCGAAGGCCACCAGCAGATTGAGGTCTTGTTCCGAATACGCGTCCAGCTGATCGCTCTCCAGGTTGAAGGCGCCCACCAACTCTCCGCCCGCCATCAACGGAACCGTCATCTCGCTGCGGGTTTCGTGGCGAGCATTCAGATAGCGCCCGTCGGCCTGCACGTCCGGTAGGTTGAGGGGGCAACGATGTTCGGCCACCCACCCAACCGCCCCTTGCCCGATCTTGAGCCGCACCTGCTCCTCGGCCCCGGCCGGATAGCCGCGTCCATAGAACCACTCGAGCAGTCCGCTCTGACGGCGATGCAGGTAGATCCCGACCGCTTCGAAGCGAATCAGCTCGGCAAGCAGGTCCACGAGCAAGGGCAGCAGTTCTTGCAGGCTCAGCGTGCGCGCCAGCTCGAGGCCCAGCCGGTTGAGCAGTTGATTCTCCCGCTTTTCGCGCGTCAGAAGCTCGACGAGACGCGCGTTTTCGAGAGCGACGGAGAACTGCAACCCAAGCAGGCTCAGCAGCTCAAGCTGCTGTTCATCGAATCCCTCGGGGCGCAGGGAGTTGAGAACCTCCAAGACCCCGATCACCTCGTCGCCCCGATAGATGGGAACGGCCATCATGGATCGGATCTCGAATCCGAGCTGCCGATCGACCACGTGCCGCAAGCGGATCTCGTTGGCGGCCTCCGGCACGAGTACCGGCTTGCGATGCGCGGCCACCCACCCCGCGAGACCCTCCTCGCGGCGCAACGGGGGCAGCTGATCCCGCTCGTACAGGCGGTTGTAGGCCAGCCGATACTCCCAGCGGTCGTGGCGTGCGCCCAGCAGCAAGACGCTGCAGGCCTCCGCGGTCAGAACCTCGCAACAGAGATCCCGAATCGCTTCATACAGCTTGGGCCGTTCAAGCACCTGGCTCAGCCGGATGGCCGATTCAATCAGCGCCCGGTCCACCTGCTCGACCCGGTGCGTCATGACCGCAGCACCCCACCGGCCCACAGCGCGTCCTCGGGCGTGCGGACCCAGACCCCGCGCCAGAGCAGCCCGGCGACGGGGGTCTCCTCCAGCGGTCCATGGGCCAGCTGCAGGGGATCCGCGAGGTAGAGAACGAACCCGTCCGCGCCGGGCCGCCACCAATCCGTGCGCTCCGCGGCGTCGGGATGGATCTGGTCCCGGCCGAGATAGACACGAAAGGCCTCCTCGGCGCTCAGACGGGCCTGCTCACAGGGATGCTTGGCGGCACCCTTGAGACCGAGGGCCGGATCCATGGGCATGCAATCGGAACCGAACGTCAAAGGAATGTTCCGGGCACACACCTCCCGAAAGGGGTTCATGCGCGCCCAGCGGCTCCGGCCCAGCGCCTCTTCGTACAAGCCGCCGGCCCCCCCCCACTGCGCGACGAAGTTCGGCTGCATCGACAGTGTCACGCCCAGCCGCCCGGCTGCCTCGAGCAGCCCCTCATCGAGCAGTTCGGCATGTTCGATCGAGACCCATCCGGGAGGCAGGCGACCGCCGTTGGCCGGCAAGCGGCCGAGGGCCCGCATGACCTGATCAAGCGCCCCGTCCCCGATGGCATGAATCGCCACCGGAAGGTCGTGCTCGTAGCAGCGCCGCAGGGTATCGAACAGAACCGCGTCGCTCTGAAGGAGCATGCCCCGGTTCTCGGTCGTACCCTGGTACGGGATGCGCAGCGCGGCCGTCCGGGCCCCCACCGAACCGTCGGTGAAGAGCTTGACGCCCGCCCACTGGAGCCCCCCGGTCCGCCGCGCCGACGCCGCCCGCAGCTCCAGCAGCTCGTCAATCTGCGTCGGCCTGACATAGAGCAGCACGTCCATGCCCAGGCCGCCGGACTCAGCCAACGCCCGGTAGGTCTCCAGCGCACCGGTACCGCCCATCTCACTCACCCGGGTGATCCCCATGCGCCACGCGCTCTCCTGCGCCGCAAGCAGCGCGCTTTCCCGCTCGGCGGACGTGGGCGGCCACAGATTCGCCAGCCCCCAGGCCTGTTCTTCGACAAGCTGGCCGCTGGACGGCAAAGGCCCAAGGGCTCGCTGGGCCTCGCACAGGGCGGCGCTGTTCAGCGCGGCCCGATGTCCGCAGATCCGCCGTAGAATGACCGGCCGCCGGCTCTCGATTCGATCGATCTCCTGCCCCGTCGGTCCCCGCCGCTCCGGCCACCGGCTCTCATCCCAGCGTTCGCCCCAGATGGCCTTCACATGGGGAGGCTGCCGGCGGCAGTATTCGGCCAGCAGGCCCAGCGCATCGGACAGGGATCGGGCGCGGCCGAGATCACAGCGCGTGCGCGCCATGCCTTCGTGCAGCATGTGAACATGGGCGTCATGGAATCCAGGAGTAAGAAAGGCACGCGGCGCGCAGGGCTCCACAGCGGGCCGGCGTTCGCTCAGCCGACCTCCCTGGAAGTCGAGATCCCACAGCCGGGGGACGCGCCCGCCAGCATCATGCAGCATCACGCTGTGCAGCGTGAAGTCCATTGTCATCGACGTGAATGCCTTTCCACGCCCCCCCGAGAATCAAGACAGCTAGAGCCAGTAGAGAATGCGCCCGCAACTCTCGCAGGTCGGCAACGGCCCTGCCTCGGCCAACACGGGTGTGCTCGACGTCGGCAGCTCCTGAAAGCAACCCAGGCAGATCCGGTTCATCACCGGGACGACCGCCCGATCGTAGCGGCGGCAAATCCGCTGATAGACACGCAGATCCTGCTTGCTGATTCCCTTCAGCAGCCGGTCGTGAGCCTTCTGCAACTGGGCCAGCCCATCCACGGAGAAGCCCAGCGCCTCTTCCTTCTTCTTGCTGGCCGGGTCCTCGGCCTCACGAATCATCAGATCCAGATCCTGCAGCTGAGCCAGCTTCTGTACCCGCTCACTCACCCATAACCTCCCGCACGACGGTCCGAAACGCCTCGAAGCTCTGGACCTCGATCAGCTTCTGCCGCGCCTGATCATTGCTGACGGTCTCGACGATCTTGCCCAACAGAGGCAAGTACTCCTGGCGGCGGTCTTCATAGGGAGCCACGATCAGAAAGAAGACCTGGCACGGCTCGCGATCAATGGATTCGTATTCGATTCCCTTTGACGAACGAGCGAAGACAACCTTCGTCTGGGTGGCCGCGGTGCTGCGGCCGTGCGGAATGGCGACTCCCCGCCCGACGCCGGTGCTTCCCAGGCTCTCGCGACGACGGATCATCTCGAGCAGCAGGCCGGGATCGCGAATGTCGCCATCATCAGCCAATACCCGAGTCAGCTCGGCCAGGACGCCGTCCTTGGATCGGGCTCGCAATTCAGGTAGGAAACGCTCGGAACTGAAGTAGGTGAGAAACTGCTCTGCCGTCATCGTGCTGTCGGCCCCCCCCTCATCCAAAGCAATACAGAGACGATTCGGCGAATCAGGCTTGAAGTTAATCCCATCCGACAGCCATTGACAACTGTAGATTGCGTAAACCAGCTTTCCAATGTTATGGCCGCGAAACGACCCGCGGCGCCGATCAGGGCCACCAGCGCGGTCCATGCAAGGCCGTGACCTCGGTTTTGGGAACCCAACCACGCATCTGCTCCCCGAGGTAGACCTCACGCCACTCGTCGGTTTCCCGTCCCAAATGCAGCATCGTGCCCGCGTGCAGAATGAACTGCACCGTCTCCCCTTCGCGCGGCCCGGAACGGACACCAATCTCGTCGACCACGACCACCCCTGACGGCGAGGTCTCGATCTGATAGAGCTTCAGTCCGAACGCCGCCGCCAGCACAACGGCGAGCAGGAGGAGCCCGCGCAGGGCCCTGTGGGTCGGTCGTCTCCAGGCCGGGCGCCCGAGCCAATGCGCCGTCAGAATCACGGAGAAGAGCCAGACGGTCCCCAGGCCGATGCGCACCAGATCGGCCGGCGCATAGCTGTCCAGCACCCCCGCCATGGCCCCCAGGAGCCAGGAGGGACGCCCATCAGGAAGGCGGTCCTGAAGCCGGCCGCGCACCAGGCGCATGTTGTGCCGAATGTCGCCGTCCCGGGGACTCCGCCGACGGGCCTCCTCGAAGTAGGCCACCGCCCACCCGGGCAGCCCGGCCCGATAGGCCGCACATCCCAGATTGTAGTAGAGCCCGGCCGAGTGATAGCCGGCGTCCAGGATCGTGCGATACAGCTCGAGCGCCTCCGCGTAGGACTCTTCGGCAAACGCCCGTTCGGCCTCTTGCAGCGTCTGCATCACCGCATGAGGAACCGCGGAGGCCCGCGCGTCCGGTCCCCATGGGCACAGCAACGACAGAAGCACGGCCGTTGCGAGAATCGCCCTGGCCAGGGGATTCAACACCCCGGGGGGCGCCAAAGCTCGTCCCGGCGCCCGGGGCGGAAGGAAGCGGATCATACCCGTGCCCTCCCCGGCCGGCGGTGAGCGGCCCGTAGCTGCTTCTCGACCTCGGGCAACAGCCCTTCCAGCCGCTTCTGATGGTCCGGCCTTCGAGCCGGATCCCCGGCGCCGAAACGCACCTCATCGACCCAGTCGAGCAGCGACAGGAGCGCGGCGCGCTGCTCGGGCGCTACGCCCGCCTCATCCAGCATCTGCTCGAGGTCCAGGCGCCGCAAGCCGCGAACTTCCACGTCGAGCCAATCGCCAAGGTACTCCTCCACGACCTGAGCCAAACCAGCCGCGCCCTCCACTCCGGATCCGGCCTGGGCCTTCAAACGCTTCGTGGCCATGGGCAAGGCGCGCGAACGGCGAGCCAGCACGGGATCGTCTTCCAGAATCCGGCGTCTGCGCCGCAGTACGGCACCGGCCAGGATGACGCCCAGCGGCAACAGGTGGAGCCACAGACCACCCGCCAGGGGCCCGGTCCCGGGCGAACGCAGTGTCTCGGCCAGCCGGGTCCGGATGTAGAGGATGTCTTCCCCAAGGGACACGATGTCACGCCGGCTCGAGTCGCCCGTCCGGGCCGCGGCCGCCCCGACCTGGATCGTCAGGGGTGCGGTCGCCACCTGCCGGTAGCGGCCGGCCGCGGGGTCGAAGTAGTCGAAGCTGATCGGTGGGATCACGACCTTGCCCGTGCGAGTGGGAATCAGGACCTGGGTGAACGTCTTCTCTCCGGTAACCTGGCCGGCGCTCTTGTCGATGGACACGGCCTCGCCGGAGTCGAAGACCCGAAAGTCATCCCAGGCGGGCCAGAGCGGCTCACCGATGGTCTGAACATGGCCGCTGCCCGCCACGGTGACCGTCAGCGTCAGCGGCTCTCCCTGCCGCGGCGCGGCCTGATCCACACCGGCCCAAATGCGATACTCTCCCACGCTGCCCGTGAAACCCGGCGGACGTCCTTCCTCCGGCAGCGGCCGGACAAGAATGCGCAGCGGCTGGGTGGTCAGACGCACCGGCTGCGAATCGAAGTCAAACAGGCTGCGGCCGAAAAAATCCGAACCTCCCCGCCGCCGCGACGATGGCGCGGGAACCAGACACACGACGCTTCCCTCGCCGATCACGCGTTCGCCGCTGGCCGTCGGAAACAGCGCCCAGCTCAATTCACGGACCTTGTATGGCTCGCCTTGGATGGTGACGGCATACTCGCGCTGAGGCCCAAGATCTTCCTTCCAGAATCCCTCGGTCGTCGGCGGCTGGAACTCGGTGATGTCGAGCACCCGAATCCCGGTGCGCTGATAGAGTCGGAATCGAAGGATGATCTGCTCGTCCTGGAAGACATCCCGATCATCGACCTCGATGCGCGCGAACAACCCACGGTCCTGTTCGCCATCGCTGGCCTGTTCCCGCTCCGGCGCGCTCCCTTCCCGCCGGGAATCCCCTGGCGACGCGCCATCATGAACCTGGAATGTGAGCACTGCGGATCGGTATGTCTTCCCCCTGTCCTCTACGGTGACAGGCCCGAAGGAGTAGGATCCCTCCTTGCGGGCCAGAAGCTGATAGGTATAGGTCGTACGCTTGGTCAGGTGGCCGTTGATCAAACTGATGTTGGTGCTCCGTCCCGCATCGTAGACATCGAACCCAACCGTCTCCGGCAGGCGCGGCTCGCTGGCGTTGCGTGAGAATCCCTCCAAGCTCACGGTCAGCAGGATCACCCCGCCGGATGAAACCGCGGTCTGATTGGCCTCCACCGCAATCACCGGGTCGTCGGCCCAAGCCTGTGCGCCACAGAGAGCAGCCAACCCGCACAGGACACCGACCAGCGCCGCGATCCGCGGCCCTGTTCCCAGGCCCCACCGGCGATGCACAGCCTGCCCGGTCGTGGGCATGGTTCCTCCCCCTACCAATCCTTCAGCACCTTCTCATTGCGAGACCGCGCCTGAAAGCGCGTCTTCAGAAGATCCTTCTCGGAGGCCTCCAGCGCCTTGAGCAGCTGGAGAAGCTGTGGATCGGTCAACGGCGGCACGCTGTCAGCCTCAGCCTCCTGCTCGGCGCCATCCGCCGAATCGGATCGCTCGTCAGGATCCTCTTCCTCGGAATCCTGCTGCTCCCCTGGAGGCGGCTGCTCGGACCCGTCTTGCTCCGCATCCGGTCGTGGCTGCTCCTCCTGATCATCCTGATCGTGCCGGTCGTTCTCGCCCCGCTCCTGCTCCTCGGACGG
>CAYQJL010000217.1:0-2224 GCA_964417675.1 uncultured bacterium
GCTGTACAACCTTGGAGAACCATGCCGAACGATCGCCTCGGCGGCGCCCAACACGGGCATCTTCGACTGGGAGATCGCCGCCTGCAACGGCGCCACGGAAGGATATGCGATCTGCATCGTCGACCGGGAAAGCGGCGCGCAGGATTGCAGCAACGCAGCCTTCTCCATCCTGCCCGGATGCGCCCTCGCCCTGACACATCCCACCCAGGGTCAGCTGCTCTGTGAGGGGTCCGACTTCGAGATCACCTGGAACTACGGTTCCTGCTGTGGAAGCACGGTCTCGCTGAGCCTCTATCGGGAGGGCGAGTATTGCGCCGGTATCGCGGCGGCGGCCGAGAATGTGGGCGTTTACACATGGACGGTGGCCGGCTGCGGGCCCGCCGCCGGCTATACCATCGAGGCCTATGACGAGACCACCGGGGCCCGGGCCGAAAGCGACCCCTTCGAGATCGGCGCCCCCTGCACCCTGGCTCTCACCC
Organism: uncultured bacterium; assembly: GCA_964417675.1. GTDB lineage: Bacteria > Eisenbacteria > RBG-16-71-46 > CAIMUX01 > WJJG01 > CAYQJL01. Next base: position 480 of record CAYQJL010000217.1, read on the forward strand.
ACCCGGCGGCCGGCGGAGTCTTCTGCTCCGAGCAGCCGCTCATCATCACATGGGAGGCATCGGCCTGTTGCTCCGACTCGGTCCGCATCGAGCTGCTCCGGGACGGTTCCCTCTGCCTGCCGATCGCCTCCCCGGCGCCCAACACCGGCCGCTATGCATGGATCGTGGAGGCCTGCGGCGCGGGTGCCGACGGCTACAGCATCCGCGTCAGCGATGACGCGCAGTCGGTGTCGGCCGAGAGCCCCGAGCCGTTCGCCATCGCCCCGGCCTGTGACATCACGATCACCTTCCCGGAGAGCGGCGACACGCTGTGCGAGGGCGCCACCGAGACGCTCACCTGGATGAGCACCTTCTGCTGCGGTCCGACGGTCACGCTGGAGCTGCTCGAGAACGGAACCGCCTGTGCCACGCTGGCCGGCGGCATCGAAAACGACGGCGCCTTCGAGTGGAACGTGGCCGGCTGCGGCGCCCTCGCCGGCCCGTATGCGCTGCGCATCACGGATGACCAGACCGGTGCGGTCTATGACATGCCGGGCACCTTCGCCATCGAGGATTCCTGTGCGATGACCCTCCTCTCACCGGTTGAGGACGAAAGCTACTGCACGGGAGATGACATCGAGATCCGCTGGATCCGCTCGACCTGTTGCGATTCGCTGGTGAGGATCGATCTGCTTCTCGACGGCCAGGTCTGCGCCGTGATCGCGTCGGCCACCGAAAATGACGGGGCCTACGATTGGCCCGCGGCGCCCTGCGCCCAGCAAACCGGCCCGTACAGCCTCCGCATCACGACCCTGGAATCCGGCGCCGCCATCCAGAGCGAGACCTTCTGGATTCATCCGGCCTGCACGCTCGCGATCATCGCACCCTCCGGGGGAAGCGTCCTCTGCGAGGGCGAATCGTTCGACATCGCCTGGAACGCCTCGAGCTGCTGCGGGGACAGCGTGCGGATTCAGCTTCTCCTGCAGGGCGATCTGTGCGCCACGATCGCCTCCTCGGCGCCGAATGACGGAGAATACAGCTGGACCGTCACGAGCTGCGGCACGGCAGCCTCGGGATACGCCCTGCGTATCGTCGATCTGGACACCGGCGCGGCCGACGTGATGCCCGAGACCTTCTCCATTGAGAGCGGCTGCCAACTCGCGCTGCTGCATCCCTCGGGCGCGGAGTCCTTCTGCGAGGGCGAGGAGGTCACCCTGGCCTGGTCGGTGAGCGCCTGTTGCGGGGAAACGGCCGTCATCGAGCTGCTGCGCAACGGACAGCCGTGCAGCCTGATCGCCGACGAGACCCCCAACGATGGGCTCTTCACCTGGACCGCCGCCCGCTGTGGCACGGCCGGCTCGAACTACTCGATCCGGGTCACCGACAGCGAGACCGGTGTGGCCGCCGCGAGTGAGACTTTCACCATCGAGCCGCCCTGCGCGGTGGTATTCACCAATCCGACCGGGGGCGAAACCCTCTGCGAGGGCGAGGATCTCGACATCACCTGGTCCGCGACCCCATGTTGCGGAAGCGATGTGTCGCTCGAACTGCTTTGGAACGGAGCGTATTGCCAGACCATCACGACAAGCACCGCCAATGACGGCACCTACACATGGCCGATCGCACAGTGTGAGGGGGAAACCGGCCTCTACAGCCTACGGATCACCGATCTGGAAACCATGGCCACCGGCGTGACGGCCCCGGCTTTCACGATCCAACCGGCCTGCAGTATCACGGTCACCGATCCCCACGGTGGCGGGGTGCTC
>CAYQJL010000218.1:0-6720 GCA_964417675.1 uncultured bacterium
CGGGGGCGCTGCTGTCGCTGGCGCGATATCAGAGTCAGGCCTCGGTGCTACGGACGCTGGGATTGATCTAGCTGCTTGGGCCGCGCCTGCCTGCGGGGATTGTCACTGGCGTTTACAACTTGCTGCGGCTCCTTCTACGTCGGCAAGCTCGCCTGCGAGTGCGGCTTCGGGTCGATGGGCCCCGGTGAGCATGCCGTTCTCCTCGCAATCCCATCCGCCCAGGCGCTCCCTGGATGGTGGGAGAACGCGGGCGCGGACCTTCAGTCCGCAGGATCGGGGCAATTCACCCGGCCGACGGGTGGGGACCCACCTGCCGGTCAGCTTGAGATCCCTCTTGAGAACTCCTATGTCCCAGACTGGACGAAACATATCTACTTCGTCCTGGATTGGTCGACAACCGGTCCGGGCAGTTCGGGGATCAGCCAGCCGGTTTGGTCTTCATGGGAGTCGCCTGTCCATCACTACCACTCTCAGGGAATCTGGACCGGTGGGAATCTCGTCACCTCGTCCTATGGTGAGAACACCGGCGTCCACCGCTGGGAATACGACTACAGGATCTTCCCGCAGCCCAACGAGGAGTGGGCCCGGCTCGACTGGCTCATCGACAATGTAGAGCAGTCTGTAGACTACTCGTTCGACTTCCGGTCGAAGTTTGTGCCCAGGCCCGGGACGGCAGTGAGATGTTGGGATTGGGCTTGGCGGGGTTCGCGGCCGTGGCTTGGCTCCAGAGGCCCCGGATCCTCCGGGGAGAAGGCGTTCTCCCATAGCGCCGCGCCGCTTCGAGGCGTCAATGCTTTCCTACACGGCAGATACATCGCAACTCATTGATAAGACGTATTTTAGGGAGTGCACTGCAACTTGAGCTGCCCATGCTGTTCGGCCAACCTTACATTTCTTGATAGGCTGGAAATCCCACGACCCCGTCACGTTCGGCGATTAGAACTCTAAGTGCATATATGCAGTCAGTTGCAGGCATCGCTCCATGTCGCTTAGCGGTGGCATCATCCTTGCCATAGCCTGCGTAACTGTGCCTAACCGTCACATCGTTCCGCCTAACATGTCCCGCGCATTCTACACAGCCGGCACCGTTTGCGGTTTCGATTAGGATACCAGATGACGCGTGCGGCGGGGAGGGCGTTTTTCGCTGCCGGTGTTTGAGAGTGTGAGACGCAAGAGGCCGGTTCAGATGGCCCTGTTGGCCTCATGGAGCCGGTTGGCAAGCCCAGGATCTGGCCATCGGCGGCCCCTCTCTTGGGGGTGCGACTCTGCGCATGCGGTGCGGGTGCCGATCTTGCTCGCAAGCATTCAGCCCGCGGCCGGGCGGGGTCTGGAGATCAGAGCTTCAGATCGGCGCAGAAGGAGGTCGCCGGGGGGCTGAAGGCTTCGATGCGCTCGATGAGCCAGCGGCGCAACCGGTCGTCGTCATCGGCAGCGGCCAGGAAGCGGCCGGTGGCCAGACGGTAGGCATCTTGGCCGCGCTGGGCCAGGATCTCGAGTGCGCGGTCAAGCCAGGTCTGGGTCACGCGGAGACCGAAGCCACCGTTGGTGAAGATATCTGCCGCGAACTGCACCGCACGCCAGGCGGCCTCCTCGGGATGCCGGTCGCGCCAGTCCTGCTCGTCCAGGACCGCGCGCCGGTGAGTCTCATCCTTCTCTCGTCGTTTCTGCTCGCTTCTCTCAGACCGTTGTTGCGCGCGGCGCTGCTCAGCGATGGTCCGGATGATCGCCAGCAGGTAGCGCGGGTTGCGCCTGCTGTCGCAGGTGAAGCAGTTTCGCAGCAGGATGCGATCGAAGCGCCGGGAGGCCTCCCGTAGATCTTCGGCCCGATAGTCCCTGACGGCGCGCAGCCAGCGTTTCATCGACCAGCCGAAGCCGTAGTGATCGTGAAGCTCGCGGGCCACGCTGCGGGCGTGCTCGTGGTGCTGGGCACGCTGATCGAGGATCTGGCTGATCGTATCGGCGTCAACGGGTGCGCCGTCGCCGAGGCGCTCGGCGGGGGAGCGGCCGTCGATGTGGGGTTGCGGGATGAAAGGATAGCCCCAGCGCAGGTAGCCGGCGATGACCGCACTGGCGATCGTGCGCGCCAGGTTCTGGCGCCAGTGGAGGTCACCGGGCCCTGCGCGCAGATCGAGGCAGGCGAAGACATCACTCAGCGCCCCTTTGATGGTGAGAAAGAAGCGCTCGATGGTAGCCTTGTCGGTGGCCATGTGTGCCCGGGCCACGCGCATGTCGATGCCCTCTTCTGCGGCGGCCTCGGCGGTGAGCTGGGCCATGTAGGGCGTGCCGCGGTCGACCCGCAGGCCGAGCACGCCGCCGGTGCGCGCGGCGCCTTCGGTCAGCACCTGCGCAACCCTCTCGGCGGTCTCTCGGTCACAGAGCTGATGGGCGAAGATGCTTCGGGAATGGGCCTCCATGAAGGGGATGAGTTTGAAGGGGAACCCGAAGCAGGTGAGGTCACTGGTATCCATGAGCGCCAGGGCGCGCAAGGGGATCTTCTCGGGATCATCCCGGCCGCGGCGTGGGGTGTGGCGTGCGGAGTCGGGACCTGTCTTGGATCGACCGGCACAGCGGCAGAAGGCGCCGTAGGAGAGCTTGGGGTGGTCGTGCTTGGCGCACAGCTTGGCCTGTTCCGTGAGGAAGCGGCGGTGAAGAGGGGCCAGGGCGTCGGATGCGTGCAGGGCGGTGAAGAGCACGATGGCCTGCTCGAGTTCGGCGGGCACCTTGCCGTGTGGCTTCTTCGGAGCGCGTGACTTGGGGGCTAGTGCTCGCCCCTCTCTCAGCTCGCTTCTCCAGCGGCGCAACGTGCGGGCGCAGAGACCCACCTGAAGGGCTACATCTTCGTAGGAGAGGCCGTGCTGGGTGCGCAGATCTTCGATGGCTTTCACGACCGCCTCGCGCAGGCCGGGGGCCAGGCCGGCCATGCCCGCCGAGACGATTACCCCTCGGGCCAGTGCCAGAAGCGCCTCAAGTAGGGCAATGCGCCGGCCAGCCGCCTTGGCTTCGCCGTCGGACCGCCGGGGCCCGGGCCGGTTCGTGTTCTCGATCAGCGCGACCAGGAGATCGAGAAAGCGTCGGCGTAGCCGGGAGGCCTGCTTGCGGCTGACGCCGAACTCCCCGGCCGCCTCGCTCAGGGTGGGGACCAGGTGGGGCCAGCGGGCACGGACCACGGAGAGACAGAAAAGGGTTGCTTGGTCGGCGGGAGAGAGTGTACGGTACCCCATGGTTGTTGTGGGTGCGCTGGGATTTCGTGTGGAAACTTCGTCCCGGCGCGCCTTTCTTTTAGGTTCCTATCCGCGCCCCTCTTCCTTCCCGAGCACGGCCTTCACGCCGCAGAAGCGTAGCTGGATCTGTCCATCGACCAGCATCAGGCGTAGCACTTCGAGCGCCTCACCTACCTCCTCTACCGGACCTCCGAGGGGTGCGTCAAGCTGCGTGGCCGCAGCCCGCTTGCGGCTGCGCGCCTGCACCTCGCCCAAGACCCGGCGATGAAGGCCGAAGTAGCGGTCGGCCGGCACCAGCCCGTCGATTCCCATGTGGGCCCGCTGGAAGTTGTAGTACTCGATCCAACCGCCGATCGCTTCACGTGCTTCGGTGACCGAGCCGAACTCGCGCACGTAGATCAGCTCCTTCTGGATCGATCGGTTGACCGATTCGATCTTGCCCAGGGTCTGCGGATGGTAAGGCCGTGAGAGCGAGTGATCGATCAGCTCGCGCTCCAAGAACTTGCGGAAAGAGGTCTCCTCGCGCACGGCCAGGAACTGGCCCCCGCGGTCGGTGAGCACGCGCTCAGGCTTGCCGTGCAGCGCGATGGCCTCGGAGAGCACGGCCACCGCTTCCTCGCTCGTCACCTGCTCGCTGAGCCGGTAGCCGGGGATGAAGCGCGAGAAGTCATCCAGGACCAGATGCAGATAGCAGCGCTCGGTATGGACCCGCAACGCGAGGGCATCGATCATCCACAGCGCGTTGCGCCGCGGAGCCTCGAAGCGCATCAGCGCCTGCTCCTCGCGCGCCGTGCGATGCTCGGTCCGGTAGCCGTTCTTGCGCAGCACCCGCGCGATCGCCCGCACGCTGAGGCGCCAGGCGCGATAGCGCTTCAGCTGCGCCCGGATCTGTGCCGGTCCCATGGCCGGATGCGCTTGCTTGAGCTTCAGGATCTCGGCGATCTCGGTCTCCGAGAGACCGGCGATGTTCTCGTGCGGCGCCCGGGACTTGGGCCCCGCCTGCCGGCAACCCTCGCCGGGATCCTCGGCCGCCGCGTCTCCTGGTTGCGCCACTACTGGCCGGCGAATCTCATCCTGGCCCGCACGCGCTTCGACCCCATCCCCGCCCGCGGCCGTGCGCCAGCGATGCAAGCTCATGACCGAGACGCCCTGCGACCCGGCCACCGCCTCCATCGTCATCCCGGCTGCCAGAAGCCGCAGACACTCTCGTTTGAAGCCCGCGTCGTAGCGCCGGCCCTTGCCCGTCCCGTGCCCCCGGCTGGTCTGCTTGCGTCCGTTCCCCTTCTCGCCCGTCTGACTCCCAGTCTTCTGTCCTCTCGCCATGATCGGCTCCTCCTCGTGCCCCTCCCCGGGGCGGGTTGAGGTGCCGGCTTTCCTCATGCGAGTGGGACATGTTTCGGATTGTTTCCCGGACAGATGTGGCGGTCAGCGACACGTAACACGTAATGTGTTCTGGTAGCGAATGTAATGAAACCGAAGGGAGTGTCAACACGATGAAAAGGTTTGCTCTTCTAGCACTTGGTCTTGCCGTGGCCTTGACCTTGGCGGCACCCGCTCAGGGGAGTTCCTTGCTCAAGGTGACAGGCTGGGAACTTGGAGACTGGAGTGATCCGCTGAATGTAAGACGGTGGACCGGTGAATACGACGGCGGGACTAAGGTCTACGCAACGGGTTCGTTCCACGCCGGCTCCGTGAAGGGCACCCTCGGCGGAGAAGCTATCGAGGGACCGCTGTATTGTGTGGACTTGGAGCGTTCCTACTACTTGGGTGCCCAATGGCAAGTCGATGTGCTCCATATCCCTGATGCCAATGTGCCACCGCCTCCCTACAATACCGACCACATTGCCTGGATCTACAAGAACTATGGCCGAACGGCCGCGAACGTGACCGATGCACGGGCCGCACAGCTTGCGCTGTGGGAAGTCAGCCACGACCAGGGGTGGTATTCGTCGGGCTACAACTCCAGCAGCTGGCATAGTAGCGGGGATTTCCAGCACAATTCAGGCGGTGGGGAGTTTGTCCGCAGTGGAGCCACCGGTATCCTGTCCGAACTCGCCGGCACTCTCGGCACAGACGGTGGGCTAGACGCTTCAGCGACCTACTACCGTCCGTCCGATTGGGAGCACCCGTCCGCGAGTGCTCAGGGTCTGGTCGGCAATCCGATTCCCGAGCCGGGTGTCCTGATGCTTCTGGGTGTTGGTCTGGGTCTGGCCGGTTTCGTGGTCAAGCGCCGCCGCGGATAGACCTGGCGCTTCCTCCTGGCAACGATCTAGTGAGGCCCTCCCTTCGGGGAGGGCCTTTTCTTCTGTGTCTGTTCAGCGGGTGGTCTACGCTGGGGAATCCGAAGCCCGAGAAGCAGCAGTGCGCAACCCCGTGGGCCGGTTCTCAGGGAATCCCCGTGGTCCGACTCGCGTTCTCCACGGAAGTTCGTCCCAATTAGCAAACGGAGTTCTGGAGGTCGTTTCCGATTGTGCCTAGGCGATCGCGGAACGGAACGCATCGACTTGCCTGCTTCGTTCAGCCATCAGCGCGATCCTTCCTCCCCTGCCGCGGTTACGGGCCGACATGGTCGAGTCGGTACACGAGACGCAATCGCCATGAGGCCCATCCTGTCCCCGCGGGGGTGGCCACCAGTGGTGGCGCTCAGTTGGGGAGCGAGAGCGTGAAGATCGAGATCGAAGAGCTGGACCTGAGGTACCACGACCTGCGGATGGAGAATCCCGCGCGGCGCCGGCAGCTGACCAGCGCGCTGCTCGAACATGGCCAGCAGACGCCTGTGCTGGTCATCGCCGGCCTGGGCGAGAAGCCCTACGTGCTGATCGACGGCTATGCACGAGTGGCCGCCCTCCGCAGCCTGGCTCGGGATGAGGTCGAGGCGTGCGTGTTGCCGGTGGCCGAGACCGAGGCGCTGGTGCTCGGGTATCGTCTCGATGCGGTCCGGCACCGAGTGCCCTGGAGGAAGGGTGGCTGATCCGGGTCTGGATCGAGAAACACGGGTGCCAGCACCTAGAGCTGGCTACACCCCAGGAACTGGAAGGTGCGCACATGGGATCCGATCCAGTCGAGCAGGCTCTGCGTCCAGGTCGCTTCAGCAAAGGTGTAGTTGCTGGCCCCGAGGGTGGCCACGAAGATCTACGCCTCCCGGATCTCCCCGGTGGCCGGGTCGATCATCGGCACCTGTTGCCCGGCGTAATCGACGAAGACCTTCTCGCCCGCCCGGTGGGTCTGACGCATCACGACGTCCACCTTGCCGGCCCAGGCGCGGTAGTGATCGCAGAACCAGCCGAGCCCCTCGCGGCAGCTCTCCCGGTTACTCCTGCGACAGCAAGAAGAGGGTGACGTTCTTCTTGCGCAGCTGCTCGTGGATCATGGCCCAGTCGGGTACCGGACGGATCTCTGTGGGGATCTCCGGCGCAGGGGGGAAGAGCATCTGCTCAAGCCGGCGGTCGTCGAGCCTCTCGGGGAGCGGCCAGGTGAGCTCCGCCTCCTGGGCCCGCCG
>CAYQJL010000219.1:0-7114 GCA_964417675.1 uncultured bacterium
GAACTGGTCGCCGTAGCCGCTGGTCAGGATGTAGCTGCTCGGATCGCTCACCGGAGGATCCTCTTGCGCGTTGTCATCGTCGTCGTTGTCGCAGCCGGCCGCGCCCAGAAAAAGGGCCAACCCCAAAACGATGAAAAGCCGTGACCAGACATCCCGCATGTGGACCCCCCCATGTCTCTTTCGGTGAACCGTCAGTCCCTCGCAGCCTAAAGACCACAGATTCGCCGCTGTGTCCACCTCATCCCGGACATGTCGGCACGCTCAGCGCACGACCACCAGCTTCCTGGCGTGTACGTCGCCGTTGACCGTGAGACGCGAGAAGTAGACCCCGGCATCCGCGCCGCTCGGCTCCCAGGCAAACCGATGCCACCCGGGCCGCTGCCACTGGTGATCCACCAGCCGCTGTACGAGCCGCCCGGCCAGGTCAAAGACCTCGAGGCTCACCTCGGCCGAAGCGCCCAGTCGGTAGCTGAGAGTGGTCGCCCCGCGAATCGGGTTGGGTGATGCACCGCGATGCAGCACCGACACCGCCTCGCGCGCCGCAGGCGCCTCCTCCGGGACCGATGAGAAGCCGCCGTCGGTGAACCGTGTTTCCTCATAGGTCAACTCGACCGCCTCGGCCGCCTGCGGCAGGCGCACCCGGACGAAGCGGTAGTTGTTCGGATGCGGCACCTCGTGCGGCAACACCAGCGGCTCCCAGTCGAGCCATTCGATCACCTTGAGGTCATCGAAATAGGCGTAGGCGTCCCCGCTGTGCGGGCGATCCAGATTGCAGCGCACATTGAGATAGGCGGCATTCGAGGGCGCCTGGCAGTCGGCCGTGTAGAAGGTCCAATCGGTCGTGCCATCGACCGGCTCATCCATGTCATGCTGGGCGATCGGATTCCAGTTGTAACGCGAGCTGTAGAAGCGAAGCGAGAACATGCCATCGCGCGCATTCTCGGTCTTCATCCACCCGCAGATCGAATACTCGCGCTCCGCCTCCGCCGGCCAGTGCCGCTTGACCAGGGTCACGACGTTCTCCGGACTGCTTGTCTCGCGATGGAGCGCCAGGGAGTGCGCGCCTTCATAGAAAACCGTATCGTCGATCCACTCGCCGCTGCTGTTGAGGTTCCACATGTGGTGGCCCTCTTCCTCCTGCTCGAAGCGGCCGAACCAGAGCATCTCCCGCCCATAGGACACCTCCGCGTCCTGCAGGGCCACCCCGGTCGCGTCCAGTATGCGCGACAGACTCCCCGCGCCGGCCAGTTCGATCGGCAGACTCATCCAGTGCGTCTCACCCTCATAGACGGGTTGGGCACCGGTCGAGAGGGTCACGTGCGGCTCGGCCTGCACCGGATCCAGGTAGACCACGCCCGTCATGACGGTCGGATCGATCGAGACCAGTGTTCCCAGCTCGCGGGAATAGTCCGCCATGCGGGCGAGAATCTCATGCCCCAGCCGCCCACGGGCCGGCACGGGAATCCAGTCATCGATGAAGACCGGCTTGAAGGTCCAGCGATGGATCCCATCCTTGTCAAAGAGCGCCCTGAGAACGATCGTCGGCATCGTCTCCGGATAGTACAGGTCGAACATGAAGTTCCCCAGGCTGTGGGCGATCAGGACCCCGTTGTACACCTCAAAGCCCTGCAAGACGTGCGGGTGGGTGTTGATCACCGCATCGGCGCCCAGGTCAACGGCATGCCAGCGCAGTTCGCGGTCGGTCATGCCGGGCCAGATGCGAAAGCGCACATCGGGGATGTCCCCGGCGGACGCGGAGGGCACACTGAGCTCGGGATCGGCAAAGCGAGGGTCGCCGCCGAGCCCTTCGGACTCGGTCCCCGGATGACCACCGGCGGCCCACACGGACCCGGCCCACGGGTGGTCGCCTGGATCGAACCGTCCGGGCCCGGCCCACGGGTGGCCGCCTGGAGCGAACCGTCCGGGCTCGGCAATCGGGTGGCCGCCGGAGAGAAGCTCCGGCTCGGGCGCGGTCTCATACTCGATGCCGCTATGAGGGCAGGCAATGAGGATGTCGGCCAGGCTATCGGCCTGCGCCATGGCCCGCTCCAACATGGGGCGGGTCCAGTAGGCGAATCCGGCCTTCTCATAGCCGGCATCCAGGAAGGGGATCCAGTTGTACTCGCGGCCGGTCCGGTTGCAGGCGTTGATGAACGCCAGCCGCACTCCGTCGATGGAGTAGTAGGTGGGTTGCTCGGCCAGATAGGCGTTCACGCCCGAGCCGCCCCAGGCAATCCCCGCCTCCGTGAAAACCTCCTGGGTCTGAATCAACCCCTCATCAAGATAGTCCCAGATATGATTGTTGCCCAGAGACGCAACATCGATCCCGGCATAGGTCAGACCCACGATGTTCTCCGGCCGGGTGCGGAACACCACGCTCTTGGTCGGATGCGGCACGCCCTGATCGGTGAAAGGACACTCGGCGTTGGTCCAGGTCACGTCGGCATCCTCACCCAGCATGCCCAGCGTGGGCTCGAAGAGATACTCCGCGCCATAGGTATCGATCAGCCCGCCGGGCTGTTCGTAGTTGCGGCCCAGGAAGATGTCGCCCGCGAAATTGAGGCTCAGCAAGCCGCCGCCGCTGCCCGGCTCCACGGCGACCTGGATCGCGTCGCGGCCGAACAGGCCGGTGTCATCGACCACATCGAGAGCCACCGTGAACGTGTAGTCGGCCTCGGCCGTGAAGGTGTGCGTCGGGTTGGCCTCCTCGCTGTAGGTGCCGTCACCGAAGTCCCACAGGTAGTCATGGCTGTTGCTGTCCGGATCGTATACCTGGCTGAGGAATTGCACATCGATCCGGTAGAGCGCATCGCCGGAAGCCGACCGCTCGCCTTCCATACGCTGCGCGCGGCCCGGCAGCGCCTGGGCCGTGACCTGCGGTGCAACGGCCAGCTCGTCGGTCACATCATAGATCTCATCGAACAGCGTCTCGCCGTGCGGGGTGTCATCGCGATCGTTGACGAAGACCAGCCGCGTGATGGTCGGCACATACCCCCAGGTATCATACCAGTCCTGCCCCAGCGGCAGCAGGTAGGCATGCCACTCCTCCTGCGGGAACGCTCCCCGATACACGACATTCCAGCGGTCGCTGAGCATGTTCTGGGAACCGGAGAAGACGTAGAAGAGCACGTTCTCGCTGCCGTCTCCGAAACCGATGGCCTGGATCTCACCCTGCGAGGCCGACTTCATCGCGGCCCGCAAGACCGTGGCCGTCTCGATGGCGTAGGGATCGAGCGCGCACTCCTTCCAGGTGTTGCCCCACAGACGCAGCGCATATTGGCTGGTGCCGTAGGTGTCCTGGGATTGGACCTCCCAGGCGTCCGGATCGTAATCCTCATCTTCGTAGCTGAAGAGGTCCACGGTTCCGGATTCGAAGTCGAGCAGCATGGTGCCGCGATCGCCGGCCGCCGCCGGTGCCGGAATGCATACAAGCGCAATCAGAACCAGCAATGCGATCGCCGCCATGACGGAAGAAATGGCGCCAATCTCCATAGCCGCCGCCGGACGGGCCCCACCGGACGATGCGTGCATCGGGATCTCCTCTCTCCCTCGGAAACCGTGTAAGGTCGGATTTTCTAAATGAGTATAACGCAAAAGGTTGGCAATCCACAACGATCCCGCTAGGCCGGTGGATGCGCTCTATGCTATCATCCCGTGCTTCGGAAACCGGGCAGCGCCTCGGGTGGCCGCTCCGGCCCCGAGGAACAGGAAGTAGCATCTAATCTGTTTGCCTGATAGAAGTTGCCGTGCAAGATCCCCGCATCGGCGGTGGAGGAAGGTACAGTGGCATGATCATCGGAATCAGACGGGAAGACAAGAATCCCTGGGAACGCCGGGCGCCGCTCACGCCGGAGGACGCCGGCCGGCTCATAGAGGAAAACGACATCGAGATCCATGTCCAGCCCTCGGCCGAGTCCCCCAAGCGGGTCTTCCCCGACCACGCCTACGAAAACGCCGGGGCCCAGATCCGCGACGATCTCTCGGCCTGCGACCTGATCCTGGGCGTCAAGGAGATCCCCGTCGATCAGCTCCTGGATGAACGCATGTACATGTTCTTTTCGCATACGATCAAGGCACAGCCGTACAACATGCCGATGCTCAAAGCCATCCTGGAGAAGCGCTGCACCCTGTTCGACTACGAGTTGATCGCCGACAGCGAGAACCGCCGGCTGGTCTTCTTCGGCAAGTATGCCGGTCTGGCCGGCATGATCGACACCCTGGCCGCCCTGGGCCGCCGCCTCGAAGCCGAGGGCATCGAAACCCCCTTCCGTGAAGTGAAGATGGCCCACGCCTATGACAGCCTGGCCGAGGCCAAGGCCGCGCTGCTCGAGATCGGCGGGAAGATCAATGCGAAGGGGCTTGACGAGCGGATCACACCCCTGGTGATCGGCCTGGCGGGGTACGGAAATGTCTCGATCGGGGCGCAGGAGATCCTGGACCTTCTGCCGATTCACGAGATCAGCCCGGAAGAGCTGGCCATCCTGCGCTCCCAGAATGGGTTGTCGAATCGCCATGTCTACAAGGTGGTCTTCAAGGAAGAGCATCTGGTCAGGCCCAAGGAAGAGATGCTCGAATTCGATCTTCAGGAGTATTACCGCAGCCCGGAAAAGTACCAGTCGATCTTCGACTTCCACACGCCGCATCTGAACGTATTGGTCAACTGCATCTACTGGAACGACCGCTATCCGCGTCTGATCACGAAGGCGTTTCTGCGCGAGCTCTTTGCGGAGGGCCGGCCGCATCTGCGGGTGATCGGAGACATCTCCTGCGACATCGAGGGCAGCATCGAATGCACGGTCAAGGCCACCACCTCCGACGCCCCCTGCTACGTCTTCCATCCCGCGACCGCCACGATCACGGAAGGCTATGCGGGCCCCGGCCCGGTCGTGATGGCCGTGGACAATCTGCCGTGCGAGATTCCTCTGGAGGCCAGCCAGTATTTCAGTGCATCGCTGCGCGGATTCATCGCGCAGTTCGGCAAGCTGGATCTCACGGCTGGGGATTTCGAGGAGCGGCTTCCCGAGCCTTTGAAGAAGGCCATGATCGTCCGGCGCGGCGCTCTGGTCGCACCGTTCGAGTTTCTCAAGGAGTACATTCATTAGGCCGTCCGCCGGGCCGACCGGGCGTGGGCGCGGCCATGGATGCGTCATCGCGGAAGAATCGCATGCGTCGTACGAAAGGAGCCACGAGATGAGCCGGGTTTTGCTGCTGGGCGCCGGTATGGTCACCCGCCCCCTGGTGAAGTACTTGCTGGAGATGCCGGACCTTCACATGACGATTGCCACCCGCACCGTCTCGAAGGCCGAGGCGCTGCTGGGCGGGCACGAGCGCGGCACGGCGCTGCAACTCCTGGTCGACGATCAGGCGACCCTCGAGAAGCTGGTCGCCGAGCACGATCTGACGATCAGCTTGCTGCCCTACACCTATCACGTCCAGGTGGCCAAGCTCTGCATCAAGCACAAGAAGCAGCTCGTCACGACCTCCTATGTCAGCCCGGCGATGAAGGCGCTCGACGGTCCGGCCAAGGACGCCGGCATCCTGATCCTGAACGAGATCGGCCTCGATCCGGGCATCGATCACATGTCGGCCATGCGCGTGATCCACGCTGTGCGCAAGCGCGGCGGCGCGGTGGTGGGCTTCTCCTCCTACTGCGGCGGGATCCCGGCGCCCGAGGCCAACACCAATCCGTGGGGCTACAAGTTCTCCTGGAGCCCGCGCGCGGTCGTGATGGCCGGAAAAAACCCCGGCAAGTACCTCGAGGACGGCCAGGTGGTCGAGATTCCCGGTCCCGAGCTCTTCTCGTACTTCGAGTCGGTGCAGGTTCCCGACGCGGGTGAGTTCGAGGGCTATACGAACCGCGACTGCCTGGGCTACATCGAGCTCTACGGCCTCGACCAGGCCAAGACCATGTTCCGCGGCACGCTGCGCTACCCGGGCTGGTGCAACTGCATGAAGGGTATCGTCGACCTTGGATACCCGAACGATACGCCGCGCGACGATCTGAAGGGCAAGACCTTCGCGGACCTGATCCACATGCTGATCCCTGGATCGGAGGGCAAGGATCCCAAGGCGGCGGTCGCCGAGCACCTGGGCTGGCCGATCGACTCGGACATGATCCACCGGATGGAGTGGCTGGGCCTCTTCAGCCGGGAACCGCTCCCCGAGGCACCCTCGGTGATGGATGTGCTGGTTGCCCAGATGGACAAGAAGATGCCCTATGAGCCGGGCGAACGCGACATGATCGTCCTGCATCACGAGTTCAAGGCCGAATTCGGCGACCGCAGCGAGACGCTCACCTCCACCCTGGTCGATTTCGGAATCCCACGGGGCGACAGCGCGATGGCCCGCACGGTCAGCCTGCCGGCCGCCGTGGCCACCAAGCTGATCCTGCAGGGCAAGATCACCAAGACCGGTGTGCACATTCCGGTCGACCCGGCGATCTACGAACCGGTGCTGGACGAGCTCGAGAAGATGAACATCGTGTGCAAGGAGCGCACGCTGTAGCGACCGCCGGTCGAGCAGGACGATCGACCTGACAGAAGCGAGGTCTCCATGACGGACCAGGAACTCCATGCCGCCATTGCACCTTTGGTCGAGGACGGCAAGCTCGCCTGCCGGAAGGCCCTGGCACTGGCGGACGAACTCGATATCAATCCGGCCCAGATCGGACGGGTCTGCAATCAACACGCGATCCGTATCGTCAACTGCCAGCTCGGCTGCTTCGGGTCCACGCCGAAGAAACGCGACTAGGGCACGCGCAGCCGAATGCCGCGTGAAAGCGAGGGGAAGCCCCGCGGGGGATACGCGATGGGGATGCTCGGACATTGCTTTGACACGAACCTGTGGCTGGAGCTCCTGCGGCCGTACCATGCCGCCGCGCTGTTTGCCGCCATCGACTCCGACCGCGACCGTTTGCGCATCTATCTTCCCTGGGTCGATCAGACCCGCAGCGAAGAGGATTCCGTTGCGTTCATCAAAGGCAGTCTCGAGAAACTGGCCGCGGACCGCAGTTTGGAGCTGGGCATCTTCAGCGAGACCCGTGTGGCGGGCGTCATCGGCCTGCGCGGCTTGAGTGATCCGAACCGGCAGGCAGAGATCGGCTATTGGCTGCACG
>CAYQJL010000220.1:0-8328 GCA_964417675.1 uncultured bacterium
AACGAACTGAAAGGGCAGGTCACGGCCTGGCTCCAAGAGAATCGGCCGGAGCTCCTGCCCGCGGGCCGGTGAGCAGGCTGCCCCCGCGGCCATGGGCCGGCGCTCGCAAGAGAGCTTCTCCAGTTCTCCACCTGGCCCCCAACTTGCTAGGTCGTTGCCAGTTGCCTTTGTCGAGCCTACCGGGGACGACCTGCATGACCTTTGCCGAGTACATGGCCTGCTGGCTGACCGAGTACGTCGAGGACCGGGTGGGCCGGGCGCACGGCGCAGCGCTACGAGGGCATCGTCCGAAATCACCTCCTGCCGGCCTTGGGTGAGATGGCGCTCGATGCGCTCACGCCCGCCCAAATCCAGAGCTATCTGCGGGAGAAGGTCCGGAGTGGTTGTCTCAAGGGGGGCGGGCTCTCCCCCAGCACGGTCCACCAGCACCTCCAGGTGCTCCACAAGGCGCTCGAGTGCGCGGTCGACTGGGACCTGATCGACAGGAATCCCGCCTCACGCGCGTCCCCGCCGCGGGTGCCGCCGAGCTGGATCCGCGTGCTCGACGAGGAGGCCACCAAGGACCTTCTCCGGGGCCTGCGCGGCCATGCGGTCTATCTGCCGTGCGTGATCGCCACCGTCAAGCCGGCCAGCGGGCGGGCGCCTCGAGCTACGAGGACCACAACCTGGTCATCGCCCGGCCCGGCGGCCGGGTCCAGAAGCGCCGCATGGCCGCCGCGGACCCAAAGCCGCTGCAGCGATGCGGAACCCAGTAGGAGTTCTCGAACCGTGCCACGTGTTGAACTTGTACGCCACCGTGCGTCAAGACATGCGAGTCGGAACAGCGATCACTCAGGCGTCACGAGGGCCCCAGCCGCTCCCACCGCTCTGCCACGAGGGCTTGATAGGCCTCCTTGGCCGAGTCCGGCAGGAAGCTTGCGCCGATGAGGGCCTCCCACGCCGGACGCGCCTCGGCCAGCTCATCGAGGAGCTTTTCGACGGCGGCTTCGGGGATTCCCAGACGCTCTCGGGCGAAGTACTCGAGAAGGTCCTTGCGCGTGAGATTCCGCTTCTTCCCCCTCAAGGGCAGCGCCAGCTCTTCTTCGACCTGCCGCAGCACGATGGTCGAATTGACGAGGTCGTAGGCCGGGGAAAGCTGCACGCGAGCATCGCGCGTGATGACCGAGAAGTTCTTCAGGTGCATGTCCTCGCCGCCGGTGAGAAAGCAGAAGAGCGTGCGCCGCAGCAGTTCGAGCTTCTCAACCACCGGGAAGCTCGCGAATCGCTCCAGCAGAGCGGCCACCTTCTCCATGCTGGCATCGTACTTCGTATCCCGAGTGCGACCGGCGAGTTGGGCGAAGTCCTCGGTGGCCACCTTCCGGCCCCTGGGCAAGCGGTCGAACCGCTTGATGAAGTAGGTCCAGCTCTCGTCAGCCGCCCGAACCAAACCATGGACCGGCACCTCGATCCCGGCACGATCCGCCAGATGCATCGTCAGGTCCTCATTCTCCGGCAAGTGGGGGAACATCGAACTGGGCGGTTTGAGGATGTAGGTCCCACCCCGGTCCACGATCTCGAAACGCTGCCGGCTAGGGCGTAGCCGCGCACTGAGTTTCGGTTGCACACCCTGGATCGACATCTTGGTCGCGCGCCGCGCGGCCTCATGCCGCTGCTCTTCCGCGGAGTAGGGGAGTGCTTCAAGGTGCGTGAGTGTCTGCGCGAGGCGGCGTAGGCCCGTTCGAGAATAATGTTGCTCGTCTGGCGCGAGCGGCTCGTATGTGATGGGGCAGCGAGTCATGAGACGTGATCCGCATCAGCCGAATCGCTCGTGCCAGCCATGGGCTCCACGGTAACTGCGCCCACCAGATCCCCGCCGACGGTCAGCAGCTGCCCCATCGGGTCATTGCGATCGACCTTGGCCACGCGCAACAAGGCCTCGAGCTGGGCTCCCTCGGGCAGGAGACCGTCGAAGAAGGGCGGGAATCGATCGAACACATACGGCTCGCTGCGAATCGGAAGGGTCAAGGAGATCGGTCGGCCCGCATAGCCTTCGTTGTACCGCAGAGCATACTCGCGGTTGCGCGCTGCCTCGGCTAGCGTGGCCGCCGGTTGGCCGTGGACATGCACCAGCGCGCTACGCATGGCTGGAGTCCCCCCCGGGCCGTTTGGAAATCTGGCTGTCGTCCTCGGGAGCCAGCGAGTCGCTTTCCAGGGGACTGCCCCAGCGGAGATCGATGTTGAGCACCTCGAGTACCCGAAGCAGGGTCTCGAGCCGCACGGTGGGCTTGCCCCGCTCGATGTCGTAGACCGCGCTCTTGCCCACGCCAGCTAGGCGCGCGAGATCGAACTGTGTGAGCCGGGCGGCCTTTCTGTGGCGGCGAGCCAGGGCACCCAGCCGCCGAGTCCAGTCGATGGTAGACACGTTCGCACCCACTCCAAGCATGATTGGACAAATTAGATCATATAGCATCCATTTAGCGCATGTAAGGGAGGATGTCAATAGGGATCCATCGTGATTTCGGCAAATCGATGATATGCAATCTCTTTTTGTCATAATCCGTAGTCGGCAGATCGTGCTGCCCGGCTTTCCGACCCGCGAACTCGCCGGCCATCGCCGCCGTCAAGCCGAGCAGCGCGCCGATGCTTCAGGCTACGAGGACCACGACCTGGTCATCGCACGGCGCGACGGTTCGCCCTGGCCGCCCGACTCCTTCAGCTCCGAGTTTCGGGGGCACGGGGCGGTGGGGTTCACGCTGGATACCTGCAGCCACCTGCTGCCCGGCATGCAGGTGGAGGCCGCCGAGAAGATGAACCGGGCCTGGGCGATCTGGATGACTACTACCGCAAGCATATCGAGGAGAAGTACCGATGAGGCTGTTGGTCGATACAGTTGTCGTCCTTGACCTTCAGGGAAGGATGCCCACACAGCTCTTGGCTACACCTCCGTGTGGCCTCAAGCAATTGGCTTGAAGGTGCGTGCCTTTCGGATTGCCAAGTTCAGTAGTGCGGTGACAGCTAGCACGAGAACGCCTGGCTCGGGAGTTTCGGGTGTGTCGGGCACCCAGGATTGCTGCTACTTGATGGCGATGCAGGAGGCCCTCGAGCTGGGACACATGTCTGTGGCGAGGAATCACGCGGCGATTATCATTGAAGACAGAGTGTCAACCCGGCTTGCTCAGTCTGCGGGCGAGTTCTGCGGGCGAGTTCTGCGGGCGAGTTCGACGGACGAGTTCGACGGACGAGTTCTGCGGGCGAGCTCGGCGAGTGAACGAAACCGGGGGCGTTGTCTTCCGGCAACACCCCCGTCCTCGGCAGGTAGGCAAACCCGCCAACCTATCTCAGATCTTTCTGTGACTTATGCTCTCTTCCGCCATGCGATCAAAACAGCCGCGCCCAGTCCCAGCAAGGCCATGGTGGTCGGCTCGGGGATCGGCGTACCCTCCAAGGCGAATATGTGACCATTGCCATCGTAGATGCCTGAGTCCATGAGAGTGGGGCGGCCACCATCATAGTCCGGATGAGTTGGGTCGTTTGTCTTGGTGCGCAACCAAGACACCCACGATGCCACAGCTTCGAGGCCAAGCCAGTA
Organism: uncultured bacterium; assembly: GCA_964417675.1. Classification (GTDB taxonomy): domain Bacteria; phylum Eisenbacteria; class RBG-16-71-46; order CAIMUX01; family WJJG01; genus CAYQJL01. The sequence goes on from CAYQJL010000220.1 coordinate 3,569, forward strand.
GGTTGTTCCGGCGTTAAGCTGAAGCCCACTGGTGGTGAATGTATTCTCCACGTAGTCATTCACGATCGTCACGTTGGAGAGCTGGTGGATGAGGGCGCCCACATCGCCGGAGCCATCTTCGTAGATGTTGATGTTGGCCTGGCTCGTCGTTCCAAGCATGGAATCGGCTGACATGATCTTGATCTCGGTTACATCCCACACACCGAAAGGATGGTCTGCGGCGACGAAATCCTCGGCGTACTCCGTGGTTGGGCCGAAGCCACTGCCGGAGTTGTTGACGTATTGGTCGAAGTTCGAGAACACGGTGACCGCCTCAGCCGAGCCACAGGCAACCACCAACATGAGTACTGCAAACGCCAGCGAGCTGGCGACCAGCCTTTTCATCGTACACGTCCTTTCCTTACTTCCCAAGCCCTCCCCCGAACCCAGCACTTCCGGGGCCCGTGGGGACATGGTGCATTGCTAAGAACTCAACTCATTGCTGACAAAGCGTTTCCTTGCTCGAATGTTTACATGAGTCATGCCAAGAGAGGCATGTTGAGCGCTTGTTGCCGCAAACGCTTACAGAGCAAGCAAATTGCCCATCAGGGGCCGGCAGAACCTCAGGGCACGAGAGATGGTAGATTCGTTTAATCTGTAAACTCTGACAGACAGCTCTCTGCCGATGCATGCAGGCGACGGCTGGATCCTTGACAGTTCATCATACCAATGAGAGCCCAGTAGCGACTGGTCACATCAAGCCCTACTAATTCAGATACTTACGAGCGAAGCGAAGTGTCACTCATCCTGACACATTCACCGAGGCCTTCCTGCCGCTCCGGTCGCTGATGCCTCTCGGAAACTCAATGTCCATATTGACCGGAAGTTGGAGCAGCATGGCGCCCGCATCGCGGGTACCGAACCCGGCACCGGACACGATCTGGTGCTGGTGGAAGGGACCGCTGCTCTGGCGGGCAGCCTCTTCGTGGACTTCCTGGAAGGCTACGATCCTCCTGCCGGCAGCGCCTACACGATCTTGGTGAGCGGCGCCCTCAGCGGGGAATTCGACTACGTGTCCCTCGGCGGCGTCACCGGTCAGGTCACCTACACGGACACCGGGGTCGTGATCGAGGTCGAGGAGACGTCTGATGTGTCGGATCCCGAGGCCGAAGAGCCCAATGCGGGCAGTGGGTTTTCCGGGCGGCCGGCGGGTGGACTCTCCGCCTGGCCCAACCCGACCTACGGCCGCGCAACCGTCGAGTTCGAGATTCCGCGGGCCGGGCACGCACAGCTCACGCTTCATGATCTCTCGGGCAGAGTGCTGCGCACGCTGAGTTCGGGAAGTTATGCGGCCGGCTCGCACCGGTTCAACTGGGATGGCCTCGACGGGCAAGGCCGGCGCTCGCCTAGCGGGTGGTATCTGTTCAAGCTGTCGACCGGGAGCGGCACATCGAAGACGCGACTGCTGCTGCTTCGGTAGGCGCTGTTGGTCTCGTGTGGTTGGGCGCAAGACACACCGCCCGCACGCGAGCAAGCACGACAGGTCGTGTTGTTCGCGACAGGGGGGAGGTTGCACCATTGCGGGAGAGATGGCCGATTGCGAGGGGGGACGGACTTCTCGCGGACCACGGCCAACCACCGCAGGCTACCGGGGCTTGAGCGTCCCAAGATCTCCCAACGCCAGGGCCTTGATGCCTGGGCGCATCGGATAGCTGCGAGACCCGGCATGTACAATATAGAGCTCGTCAAGGGCGAGGGTTTCTGACGCAGAGTGCATCGACTTGCTGGTTTTGGGTGTCGTAGTGCGCTTGATCTCGAATCCCAGCCGCTGCCGAGCGCGGAGGACAAGGAGATCGAGTTCGGCACCGGTGTAGGTAGCCCAGAAGTAGCGATCTTCGGGACGCAGCTCCAGATGGCGGGCGATCTCAGCAAGTGCAAAGCCTTCCCAGGAGGCCCCGACCTTCGGGTGCCTCATGAGATCATCCGCGGTTTCGATGCCGAGCAGTGCGTGAAGGAGGCCGGGGTCCCCGAGATAGACCTTGGGCGACCTGACTTGCCGCTTGCTGATGTTCTCGTGCCAAGGCGCGATTTGTTCTAGGACGAGTGCGCCGGTCAGGATGTCGAGGTATGAGCGCACCGTCGACTCCGATACTCCGAACGCCCGGGCCAGCTCCGCTCCGTTCCACACCTGCGCATGGTAGTGCGCGAGCATGGTCCAGAACCGGTGGAGGGTCACGGCGGGGATTCGAATGCCGAGCTGGGGGAGGTCACGCTCCAGAAACGTCTGGATGAAGGCCTGCCGCCACTCCAAGCTCGCTGCATCGCTCTCGGCAAGATACGACCGTGGAAACCCGCCTCGCAGCCAAAGACGGTCCGCGAACTCGCTGCCCACCTCGTCGCAGCTGAAGCCACCCAAACGGTGATAGGCAATGCGACCTGCAAGAGACTCCGAGGTTGCGCGAAGCAGATCGGGCGATGCGCTTCCCAGAATCAAGAAACGTGCTGGACGGTCTGGACGATCCGCCAAAACCCGCAGGAGAGGAAAGAGCTCAGGCATGCGCTGAATCTCGTCGAGGATGACCAAACCGCGGTGCCCCTGGAGCACGAGCTTCGGATCCTCGAGCGCGGCAAGATCTTCAGGGTCTTCCAGATCCAGATACAGGACAGGCTGTTCGGCTCGCTCGGCCAGCTGGCGCGCCAGGGTCGTCTTCCCAACCTGCCGGGCACCCAGAATCGCCACGACTTGATGGCGTTGCAGGAGGCCCTCGAGCTGGGACAGGTGACTGCGGCGAATGACCATGCCGTATTTAACATTGAAAATGCGTATCAGGTCAACAGAATTTCAATCTAAATAGTGGCGAGGTTGCGGGCGGTCACGGTCGGTAACGTAACTTTTTGTCATTATTTTAGTTAGCATGCATATCGGTCAGGCCGGCACCTAGGTGCGGGATGGGGTCTTTAGAAACATCACTGCTCGCGCCGGGCTCGCACCCGAGTGGGTCAGGGCGTTCCTAGGCCCGCGTCGTAGGATACCTGCACCAGCGGGTTGAGCGCTGCAGCTGACCTGTCTCTTGCTTGGCCCCGGATTGGCTAGGTTGTTCCCGGTTGCCCTTGTCGAGCCTACCGGGGACGACCTGCATGACCTTTGCCGAATACATGACCCGCTGGCTGACCGAGTACGTCGAGGACCGGGTGGCCGGGCGTACGGCCTAGCGCTGTGCTCGACGAGGAGGCCACCAAGGACCTTCTCCGGGGCCTGCGCGGCCATGCGGTCTATCTGCCGTGCGTGATTGCGGCCGGGACCGGGATGCGAAGGGGGGAGATCCTGGCGCTTCGCTGGAGCGAGGTGGACCTGGGGCGCAGCGTGCTCTCGGTCGTGCGTTCGCTAAGAATTTGTATGTACAGCCCTTCCTCATGGAAGGTTGGCCACAGATTTCGAGGGGCAAGCAACCTGTTTCTTGGCGTAGAGTTTTTACATTGATAACTTGAAAATTACATGTATATTCCAATCTATGATTGAACGAAGACTCGCCCTGCCCAAATCGGGATCTGAGACCTTCTTCCTGTGGGGGCCAAGGCAGACCGGGAAGAGCACGCTTCTGAAGGCCACCTACCCAAAGGCCCACTGGGTGGATCTGCTCAAGTCGGAGGAGTATCGCCGCTACCTCGAGCATCCCGAATGGCTGCGCGCCGAGCTGCCGGAAGAGGGTCCGATGCCCTTCGTCGTCATCGATGAGATCCAGAAGCTCCCCGCCCTGCTCGATGAGGTTCACTGGCTGCACGAGAATCGTGGCGTACGCTTCGCCCTGTCGGGATCGAGTGCCCGCAAGGTTCGGAGGGGACATGCCAATCTCTTGGGTGGCCGGGCCATCCGCTACGAACTCCACGGCCTGACCTCCTCCGAGCTCGGCGGGTCCTGGGATCTGACGCGGATGATCAACCACGGCTACCTTCCGCGCATGTACGAATCCGCGCGGCCCAAGCGACTGCTGAGAGCCTACGTGGCCGACTATCTGAAAGAGGAAATCGCGGCCGAGGGTCTGGTCCGCAACCTCCCGGCCTTCTCCCAGTTCCTGAGCATTGCCTCCCTGTCCGATGCCGAGCCGGTCAACTTCTCCACGATCGCCCGGGAGTGCGGCGTCTCGAGCGAGACGGTCAGAGGCTACTTCGAGATTCTCGAGGATACCCTTCTCGCCAGCTGGCTGCCGGCCTACCGCAAGCGCCCCAAACGACGCGTCGTCGCATCACCGAAGTTCTACTTCGCCGACGTGGGCGTGGTGAACGTCCTGGCCAAGCGGTCGGACCTTCAGCCCGGTTCCGAGCTCTATGGGAAGGCCTTCGAGAACTGGTGCCATCACGAGCTGCGGGCGTATTGCGCCTATTCGGAGTGCGCTGCTGAGCTTTCCTACTGGCGCCTGGCCACCGGCGGCGAGGTCGACTTCATCGTCAATGACATGGAACTGGCCATCGAGGCGAAATCGGCCGCCAAGATCACAGCCGACCACCTGAAGGGGCTGCGGAAACTGGCCGAGGATCATCCCCGTGTGAAGCGTCGCCTGGTCGTTTGTAGGGAAAGCAAGATGCGCAGGACCGATGATGGGATTGAACTCGTTCCAGCGTCAGTGTTTGCGAGCATGCTGTGGCGGGGTGAGCTTCTCTGAGCGACATCCGCACATGGAGGCCCGTGCTCCGCGAAAACTCCGTAACTCCCTCACAATCGGCCATCTCTCATTCAATGGCACAATCTCACCTATGGTCAGACCAACACCATCTGCCATGCT
>CAYQJL010000221.1:0-19820 GCA_964417675.1 uncultured bacterium
GTCCTGCGCAAGATCCTGGTGCGGGACGTCATGCACAGCGATCTCGAGACCGTGCCGCTCTCGGCCCCGCTCGATGACATCTATCATCGCCTGATCAAGTCGCCGCACTACGAGTTCTTCGTCGTGGATCAAAATCAGCAGCTCGAGGGCGTGATCAGTGTCGATGACCTGCGCCGCAATCTTCCCCATCTCGAGCAGCTGCGGGGCGTGGCCATCGCGGAGGATCTCATGACCCGCCCGGTGACCTATCTACGGGAAGACGATACCCTGGACTGCGCCATGCGCCAGTTCGCCAAGCGCACCTTCGAGGAACTGCCGGTCCTGCCGGCCGGTGAGGGCATGGTGCCGATCGGCTATCTCCAACGCCAGGACGTGATCCAGGCCTACAACAAGGAGATCCTGAAGGTCGACCTGCCGGGATCGCTGTCGGCCCGCATCGAGACGGCATCGCGCTTCCGCACCTGGGAGACCGTGGGCGACTATCTGCTGGCCCAGACCGAAGCCCCGCCCCACCTGTGCGGAAAACCTCTCCACGAGCTGCATCTGCGGGAGAAGCGCGGCGTTCAGCTCATCCTGATCGACCGGGTCGGAGATCGCAGCGACAGCCGGTTTGCCTTTCCAAGACGTGACTCCGTGCTCCATACCGCCGACCGCATCATCGTCTTCGGACGGCGCAAGGATGTCGAGGCCCTCGTGCGGGAGACCGGCTGACCGGCGGCGGCCGTCGTGAGCGCGCCGGCCGTCGTGAGCGCGCCGGCCGTCGTGAGCGCGGCGGGCGCGGTGAGCGCAGCGGGCGCGGCCGTCACCGTTCGGGCGGCAGCAACGCCAGGAGATCTTGGATGTAGGCTTGCGCTTGCGCCGAACCTTCCTCGGGGGCCCAGGGGGCGAACTGCTTGTCGGTCGCCGGATCGTAGGGTCCGTTCTTGCCCTCGAACACGACCGTGTCGGGCAGCAACGCCAGGAAGCAGTGCCAGACGCCCGGCATCAGATCCACACCCAGCGCGTCGCGGCCGGGGCCAAGGCGCCGGGCCTCGATCAGCGCCCCGGCCTCCTCGAAGCGGAAGAAGCCGATCTCACCCCGCAGGACGATGAAGCTCTCGCTCTTCTCGGGGGCCCGGTGGCAGTGGGGCCGGATGAAGGATCCCGGCTGAATGACATTGAGCATCCGCTGGTAGGTGTCTTCATACTGATGGAAGTTGTGGTGGGTCCGCCCCCGGCTCGCACGCCCGGCGCGGGCGCACAGATCGGCCATTCGGGCGCGGGTGATGTACTCGGCGGCCTCCCTGTCCATGCCATCCCCCCCTCGTGCTGATCCCGGCGTCCTTCCCCGGGCCGGCTCGCCATCTGTCTCTCGCCCGTCGTCCCCCGGTGCGCATCCCGAGCCGCCCGCCCCGCGGCCCGGGGGGCCTACCTCTGCCAGAGAATGGTCTGCTGGCCGGCGACCCGGCCGTCGACGACCAGGCGGGCGAAGTAGGCCCCGCTCGGGACCGGGCGTTCCCGTGCATCCCGGCCCGTCCAATGGTAGCGGCCCTCACCGACCGTTGCGCCCCGCGGCCCGCTTGTACACACGCGCCGGCCCGCCGCGGTGAAGATCTCGACCTCTACGGTGGCCGCCCGCGGTATGTACCAGCGCAGCATCGTGCCCGCGGCATGTTGGGCCGGGTTCGGCTGAGGAGGATGCAACACGGCCGCGACCGGCGCGGGGGCCGCTTCATGATCCACATCCGCGGAGGACTCCAGCGTGCAGGTGAAGAAGCTGCGGCCATAGGTTCCCGCCACCAGCATGCGCGAACCGGGTTCGAAGGCCAGCGAGGTCACCACAACGTTGGGGAAGTTCCCACCGAGCGCCGTCCACTGCGCGCCGCCATCGAAGCTGCGGAACACCCCCACGTCGGTGGCGGCGATCAGATGCGCGGCGTCCTGTGGATCGATGAGCAGGTCGTTGACCGGTGCATCGGGCAGATTGCCCGACACCGACAGCCACGTGGCGCCCAGGTCCGCGCTGCGGAAGATGCGCGGCAGCGGCTCGCCCCAACGAAAGCCGGAGAAGGTCACATAGGCCCTCTCGCGCTCGTGCGGGCAGGGACGGACCGCCGTCACCCAGCGATCGGGAAGCGTCGCGGAAACCAGCGTCCAGGAGGCGCCGCCGTTCTCGGTCACCTGTACGTATCCGTCATCGCTTCCGGTCCAGAGCACATTCCCGTCCCGCACCGACACGCCGACGCTGGTCAGGATCCCGTCGACCTGGCCGGAGTTGCCCTGATGAATCCCGCCCGTCAAATCGGGGCTGATCGCCGTCCAGGAGGTGTTTCCCGTGCTACGGTACAGGCGCTGGGTTCCGAAGAAGCGTCGATCCGGATCGGTCGGATCCTGTACCAGCGGCGAGTTCCAGTTGAAGCGATCGCCGCTGCTGATTCCGCCGCGGGCCCAGCTCCAGTAGCCGCCGCCGTCGCTCGAGTAGTAGAGATTCCCGTATTGATACTGGGCCCAGACGCGCTGGGGGTTGGTCGGATGCACCAGCGGCTGGAAGCCGTCGCCGCCGAAGATCATCTCCCAGTCATCGAGGGCACCGCTGAGCGTGCGGCAGGTACCGTTGTCCTGGGTGCCGCAGTAGAGCGCGCCCGGACGGCTGGCATCGAGCGCAACGCGATAGATCTGGGTGATCGGGAGATCGGGCGACTTCGTCCAGTAGGTGCCACCGTTGGTCGAACGATACACCCCGCCGTCATTGCCGTTGTAGATGACCGGGTCGGCGCCCGGGCCGAAGTCAAGCGCGTGGTGATCGACATGCATCGAGCCCGAGGCGTTGGTATAGGAACCGCCGCCGTTGGTGCTGCGATAGAAGTCCAGACCCAGCACATAGATCCAGTCGGCGTGGAGCGGGTGGGTCCGCACATTGCCAAACCACCAGCCGTAGGAGGCGAAGATGCCCGAGAGCGATCCATCATTGGTGCGCACCCAGCTGTACCCGCCGTTGGTCGAGCGGTACAGGCCGTCGAAGTATCCGATCCGGTCGGCATACACGGCATGCATGACATCCGGCTCGGCCGCGCAGAGGCTCAGTCCGATGCGGCCGCCCTCGGCGCCCGGCGCCGGCAGTCCCCCGGCGACCAGGGTCCAGCTATCGCCCCCATCGGTCGTGCGGTAGACGGCACAGCCGCCCCCCCCGTAGCGATAGGATTCGGGACGCCGGATCCGCTCCCAGGCGGCCGCATAGAGCACGTCGGGGTTGTCGGGCCGCATGATCAGATCTACGCACCCGGTCGAATCGTTGACGAACAGAACCTGCTCCCAGGAATCTCCGCCGTCGGTCGTGCGATAGACCCCGCGTTCGGATCCCGCGGTCCACAGATGCCCCATGGCCGCCACGAATACCCGGTCCGAGTCGCCCGGATCGACCCGGATGCGGCCGATCGAGCCGGTGTCCTCCAGGCCCAGGGGCGACCAGCTCGATCCGCCATCGGTGGACCGGAACAGGCCCGCGCCGCCGTAGGCGACACTGCCCCCGCCCGGGTTCACCTCGCCGGTGCCCAGGTAGATGACATCCGCATCCGAGGGATCGATCGCCAGTGCGCCCACCGACAGACTCGGCAGGTCGTCGGTCAATACGGCCCAGCTCAGCCCTCCGTCGCTGCTCTTGAGAACCCCACCCTCGGCCGCGCCCACGTACAGCGTGTTCTCATCGGATGGATGAACCGCGAGATCCGTGATCCGGCCACCGATGTTCGTCGGCCCGGCCGCCGTCCAGACCTCGGCGCGCGGGCCGGCCTCGGCCCTCATCATGCGGGCGGCGATGTTGGCGGCCTGCCACTGCGCCAAGGGAATCTCACCGTAGGGATAGGCGCGCTCCACGAAGAACCACGGGTTGGGCGCCTTGGGGGGCAGACCGTCGCCGCGGATGTGGGATCTCACCTTCCGGGGTTTCACATCGGCGGCAACAAGGGGCTGCCCCGAGCGCACCGCCGGGAGGATCTGCTCATGCCCGCCGCTTGCTGCGGCGCGCACGGAGGCCTGGCTGGTCGCCTCCGTGTGCTCCCGCGGCCCGCCGGCGTCCTGGTCCCCGTCGGGATCGGTGGCATCCAGATCCGGGGAGGCTCCCCTTCGCAGGGGCACGTCGGGCCCCGGCGCGGCCTGCAGATCGATCCACTGAATCGAGCTGTCCGCGACCCCGGGGACGGGGCGCTGAGACCGGGAACCCGGCGGATCCCATTGGCGGATCCACAGCGCGGCGATCAGCAGCAACACGCTCAGGATCGCCAGCCCGCCCCACAGCGGCCAGGGCGGCCGCCGGGAACGGGTCGTGGGGCGGCGTGTGAAGCGATCTGACGGGACATCCGTTCGATTGGATCTGTGGCGCATGCGGTTTCTCCCTGCGAATCTCCCTGTGGTTCACATCTGGCTTCACCCGGAGCGCAAGCGACGTTCCATGGCGAATCGGCCCCCTGTGGGTGGGCAGATCCACGCGGATCGAAGCCACCCCGCACAATCATGACAATCATACCGTGGATGCACGTCTTGCGCCGCAGGAGAATGGCCCCGCCCCCCGTTGGAGCGCGAGCCCACCGCGGAGGTGTACAGACGCCTCACCAGATACGCCGTACACCGGTCCGGACACAGGGAACCCACCAGGCCCCTGCGAGGAAATTACCAAGCGGATTGTAAGAAGCAGACATCCCCTCCGATGCGGGCGAACGTCCGCATGGCACGATTCTGTAACATATTGTTCTGGAAGACTATGGCAGGCACACAAATGAAATGTAAACTTTGTGGATTTTCCCTGGACAGCGTGACTTGGGGAGTGCTAGTATACAGATTGAGCAGGGCAACTGTGACACAACACCTTGAGACGCTCGAGATGTTCTCGTCGGGCGGTCGCATCCAGGAGCCGCGTGTCATCCGCGGACCGGCAAGTGCGCATCTTCAGAGCAACCCGCGCCTCGCCGGCTTAGACAACGGCCCGAACCAGGAAGGTTCGGTGGCCAACGATTGAGCTGGCCCACGGGAATTTCACCAGGCCATCGCCCCCGCCCAGCAGTTCTACATGGCGCGCGGGGCAGCCTGGGCATCCCGGCAGGCTGGGGGGCGGTCAACTTCGCTTGGCCGCCCTACTCGTATCTAGTACTACTCGGCTACATCCCTTCCGGTTTCCCAGAACCGCCCACACTCAGGCGCCGGCCAATCTTCTCCTCGACCGAGGCGATCTTGCTGGAGAGTCGCCCCCGATGTTCCCGGCGAAAGTCCACCTTGATCGACACCGAGATTCTCTCGCAATCCTGACTCATCGCTTCGAAGCATCGCGTGACGACACCGAAGACCTGATCCCAGGATCCCTCCAGGCAGGTTCCCATCGGCCCGAGCTGGTAGGAGACACCCGATCGGTCGATGATGTCCAAGCTGCGCGCGACGTACCCGCTCACGGAAGAGCCCTTGTCCAACGGCGTCATCGAGAACTCCAGCAGTGCTCCGTCGATCCCTGTTCTTGTGTCCGGCATCAGAGCCTCCCCTCGCGACTGGCGTCCACGGCGTCTAGGATGCGCCCCAGTAGCTGCACCGGCTGCCAGGTGTCTCGCATATCGTGATCTTGCTCAGGCCCGGCAACGCGCCGGCCAGGCGGTCCCAGAACCAGCGCGCCACGTTCTCCGAGGTGGGGTTCTCGAGCCCGGGCACTTGATTGAGCATGCAGTGATCCAACTCCTTGACGAGCGGCTCCACCACCGTGCGGATGTCACCGTAATCCATCAGCCACCCGCGGTCAGGATCCACGGCGCCCACGACGGAGACCTCGAGTGTGAAGTTGTGCCCATGCACGGCGCGGCACTTGTGGCCGTCGCCCACGGCGGGCAGGGCATGGGCCGCATTGAACTCGAAGGAGCGCGTCAACTCGACTCTCATCGATCCTCTCTCCTTTGCCGGGTCGTTTCGGCGCCGTCCGTTCAGGCCCACGGACAGGGCGGCTTGCGCGGCGGGCCGAGCGGGCCTTATCCGTCCGCCGCGTTGCGATCTGCCCGGCTCTCGACGGGGACATCGCTGGGCAACGGGTCAGCAATCCCCGCCTCCGCGAATCCGCGTGCTCTCAGGCGACAGCTGTCGCATTGCCCGCAGGGACGCGGCCCCGGCTGCGGATCATAGCAACTCCAGGTCAGACCGTAGTCGAGACCCAGCGACCGCCCCCAGCGAATCGTCTCCGCCTTGCTCTTGTTGATCAGCGGGGCACGGATCAGCGGCCCGCGGCCGGAGAGACCCGCCTTGGTCGCCACGTCCGCGAGACGCTGAAAGGCCGCGACGAATTCGGGGCGGCAGTCGGGGTAGCCGGAGTAATCGACCGCGCTGATGCCGGCAAACACGGCCCGGGCCGCAAGCACCTCCGCCCACGCGAGGGCCAGCGACAGCAGGATCGTATTGCGCGCCGGCACGTAGGTCGAGGGAATCTGCTCGTCGTTCGGCCCGGCCGGTTCCAGATCCGGATGGTGCGGGATCGCCCCGCTGCCGGTGAGGGAGGATCCGCCCCAGCCGGCCAGGTCGAAGGAGAGCACGCGATGCTCGACCACCTGATAGGCGCGCGCCAGACGCCGGGCGCAGTCGATCTCGAGGGCATGCCGCTGGCCATACTGGAGGGTGAGGCCGTAGCAGTCGTGACCCTCGGCGTAGGCCAAGGCCAGGCAGGTCGCCGAGTCGAGTCCGCCGCTGAGCAGGATCACGGCCCGACCCCGGGGCGCGACCCCATTCGGTCGCCAGGGTCCCTCCACGGCCATCATCATTGCCTCCTTCCTTGCGCGCTCCCGCGCCGGCCTCGCGCGCAGGTCCCCCCACGCAGGCCCCCCCGCGCGGAACGCCGGGCGTGCCGCGGGGAGGCAGTCGATCACACGCCGCGCGCGCCGGCACCCCAGATCCACCGGTGCAACTGCATGTTCAAGCGTACCCGCAGGCGATCCTCCAGGATCCACTGCGCAAGATCCGCGGGCCGCACGCCGGCATTCTGTCCGGCGGCGTCCCGCGCAGCGACCTCCTGCGCGGCGGCTTCCTGTGTGGCGACCTCCTGCGTGGCGGCCGCGCGCACCCGGACGCCGGCGGGGATCGTGACCGGGGAGAAGTGCACCCGATAGCGATCCGCCAGTCCGCGCTCGGCGATGAAGGCCCGTGACCACAGATAGTCCTGGCGCGAGCAGATGACGAATTTGAGTTCGTCATGCGGCCGGAGGTGCTCGAGATTGCCCGGATCTTGCCGGTCCGACATGCCCGAGTCGGGCGTTTTGATATCCAGGATGATATGGACGCGTTCGTCTCGCCCGGCGATCGAGACGCCGCCGCCGGTTTCAATCAAGACCTGATGCCCGCGATCGCAGAGCCGGGCGGCAAGCAGGAAGGCTGCCGGCTGGGCCAACGGCTCCCCACCGGTGAGCTCCACCAAGGGCCAGCCGCAATCCGCGACCCGGGCCAGGACCTCCGTGATGCTCAGGGAGGCGCCTTCCGCGAACGCGTACTCCGTATCGCAGTACCAGCATCGCAGGGGACAGCCGGTCAGCCGGACGAAGGTGCAGGGCCAGCCGGCGAAGCTGCTCTCGCCCTGGATGCTGGCAAAGATCTCACACACCGTGAGCCGCGGTGGACCGGCGGATGCCCCCCCGGCGTCTCGTCGCGGCCCTGGATCCGGCATCATACTCCCCTTGGCGCAAGAGCGCCGCTTCGGCGGGTGTGGTCATCCCCGCGGCGGCCGCGGGTCAATCGATCCCACTCCCGTCGTCGAGCATGGCGTGGCGGCCTTCTCGCCGGGCCGCCAGGGTTCGCAGCGCATCCACGTCGATGATCCGCGGTGAGCGCGACGTGTATTCACGCAGGATGTGCACGGTCAACCGGCATTCCTCGGCCGCCTTCTGGAACACGAATCCGGTCATGACCAGCGCCCGGCAGATGGAGTTGATCCGCACGAATTGATCCTCCGGGATCTCCGACAGGCGGTCCTTCTTGTACTTCTTGAGGATGGCGGGAATCCGGACGGCTTCCGGAAACTCCAGACGGGTCTCTTCGATGCCTCCGGCGACGATCGTGGCCATGGCACAGGTCGTCTTGAAGAAGTTCTGATCCTGTGTCGAGAAGGCATAGGATGTCTCGCCGCTCTCGAGTCCCAGCAGTCCCAGCACCGGCCCTCCCTCGGCCGCCACCAGAGCGATGGCAATCGCGCTGTGTGTACCGGGCCACAGGGAGCGATGCCGCGCCGGCGCGGTGCGGGGCAGATCGGGCAGGTATTGGGCACGACCGGTGCGGATGCACTCACCCCAGATCCCGTCGCGGACTGTCAGTGCCAGGGTCCCGGCGCGGTAGGACTGCAGCAGATCATCGGGGAGACCGTCGCTGGTCATGCGCTCGACGATGAATCGCTCGTCATCGCGTGGATCCCGCAGCGCCACCATGCCGTGGCGGCGGCCGCGCGGCAGGTAGTTCAGGTTCGTCTCGAGCAGCATGCGGGCAAGCGCGGCCCGCGACATCGGACCCGCCAGGCGCTGCGCCAGGAGGCGGAGATCCCGCTGCCGCACCGCGACCCGCAGAGGGTGTCCCACCGTCATGCTGTAGCCGATCAGCACGTCGCAGAATTCGGGTGAGAGCAACTCATCGCTCTCGATGTTGAGAATCCCCATGGCATCCCGCGGCCGGGCCTGCCCGCGGATCTCGGGTTCGAGGATGGGAACGGCCAGCTGTGATTGGAGGCTCGGGAAGGCTTTGATGTCGGCCTGTTGCATCTGGGCGCCCTCATCCGCATTGGCCGGTCGGAGGGGCTCCCAGCGGTCACGGCGGTCATCCCGCCGGGCCACGAACCAGCTGTCCCCCTGCCGCAGGGCGGCGCAGCGACGGGCCACGCTCCAGCCCATCATTCCCGAGGGCCGCTCCCGGTCCCCGGGCCCGACATGCTCGACGAAGCTGCGCAACTCACCTGGGTCGGGCCGGCCCCGCAGGGAAAGCGGGCGAAACAGGCCCGCAAAGCGCCTCGAGATCAGACCGGCCGCCCCCAGCACATGCTCGGCCTTGGCGTGTTTGGGATCGATTTCGTCGAGCAGGTCCACCAGGGTCTGGGCCAGCTGATCCATCAGACTCGGCAGATCGTCGATGCGGCCGAAGAGGCGGTGGGAGTTCGCGAACAACCTGCTCAATACCCGTCCCTGGGCCACGAGCGGGGAATCATCCATTGAATGAGCTTCCTTTCACGGCGTATGGTCAATCCGCATGTGAAAGATGCGGGGGATGTCAATTTCAACCTGTTCCTTGGAAGTTTCGTCCATTCGTTGACTATTCTCAAGCCCCGTTTTCGCATGCCCCGGGCGCCCGGCGGGCGTCCTTGTGGTAGATTACGGTCGCGGCACGATGATGATGCCATGATGGATAGGATCTGCCAACCCAGGGGGGCAGCCACCCACATGCGACGCCCACAGCGGCCGGCCCAGCGGCCGAGCACTCCGGATGCAACCGTGATTCGGGGCGCGCGGATGCACAATCTCCACGGCATCGACTGCCGGATCCCCCTGGGACAGATGACGGTCGTTACCGGCGTCTCGGGCTCGGGCAAGTCGACCCTGGCCTTCGACGTGCTGTATGCCGAGGGCCAACGCCGCTTCGTCGAGTGTCTGAGCGCCTATGCCCGGCAGTTCCTCGAGCGACTCGAACGCCCGGAGGTCGATGAGATCGGATACATTCAGCCACCGATCGCCCTGCGGCAACAGGGTGCGGTGCGCAACGCCCGTTCGACGGTCGGGAGCGTGACGGAGATCAGCGACCTGATCCGCCTCTTCTATGTGCATGCCGGCCAGGTTCACTGCCCCGGCTGCGGCGCCCGCGCGAAGCGCACCGATATGACCGGGGCCATCGAGACGACCCTGGCCTACCCTCCGGCGACCCGTCTGGCCATCGTCGCCCCCTTCGCCCGGCCGCTGCGCCGGGCGGATCTTCAGCTTCTGCAGGACCAGGGCTACATGCGCGTGCTGACCGCCAAAGGGATCCGTGAGATCGACCAGATCCGGTCGGGACGCCAGGCCCGGGGACTCGTCATCGACCGGGTGGTCGTCGGTCAGGTGCGCCGCCAGCGCCTCCGGGAAGCCCTGGCGACCGCCTGGCGGGTGGGGGAAGGACGCTGTCTGCTCCGGCCCCTCGCGCCCGGGCCGGCGACAGCGCCGGGGGCCGACGCTTGCGAGACCCCGCGGCCGGCCGCTGCCCCAAGCCCCAAGCCCGCCGAGCGCCTGCTGGTGGAAGGCCTGGCCTGTCCCGCCTGTGCAAGCCGCTTGACCCTGCCCTCGGTGGGGTTCTTCTCCTGGAACAACCCGTTGGGCGCCTGCCCCGCCTGCCAAGGATTCGGGCGGATCATCACGCTCGACCGGGACAAAGTCATTCCCAACCCCAGGAAGAACCTGCGCAATGACGCGGTCGTGCCGTTCAGTGTGCCCTCGGCCCGGGCGTGGTACCGCAGGATGCTGAAGGCGGCCCGCCTCAGGGAGATTCCCACGGATGCTCCCTTCGGGGATCTCACCCCCGCCCAACAGGACTGGGTCTTCCGGGGCGATGATGCGTTTCCCGGCATCGCGGGCTTCTTCGAGCGGCTCGAACAGCGGCGCTACAAGATGCACGTGCGCATCTTCATCGCTCGCTTCCGCGGGTATGTCGACTGCCCGGACTGCGGGGGCCGGCGGCTGAAGCCCGAGGCCCTGGCCGTCAAGGTCGGCGGGTTGGACATCAGCGAACTCCATGGCCTGCCCGTATCCCAGGTCCAGGAATTCTTCGCGTCCCTGCCGGCGGAGCAGGCCGCGGCCGCGGCTACCCGCCGCCTGCTGGGCAACCTGCGCCGGCGGCTGACCTACCTCACCGATGTCGGCCTGGGGTATCTGGCGCTCGGGCGGGCGGCGCGCACCCTCAGCGGCGGGGAGACCCAGCGTATCCGCCTCGCCGCGGCGTTGGGGAGCGCTCTGACCGATACGCTCTACATCCTGGATGAACCGACCGTGGGACTGCATGCCAGCGACTCGGCCCGGATGCTGGCGGTGGTCAAGCAGCTGACCGCGATGGGCAACACGGTGGTCGTGGTCGAACACGACCCGGGAATCATCGCGGGAGCCGATCACCTCATCGTTCTGGGGCCCGGGGGTGGGTCCGAGGGGGGCCGCAAGGTGTACGAAGGCTCTCCGGATCTGTTCCTGCGGGAGAACCCGGGCTTCTTCATCGCCGATGTCGGGCACCTTCCGGCACGGCGTGAGGCCGTTCTGCGATCCGATGAACAACGCCGGAGGCGGCGCGACCTGCGCGGCGTTCCCAAGGGCGCCCGTTCCAAGAGGCTCGGCAATCCGTGGAATGCCGCCGCCGTCTCCGCCTGGCTCGCGCAACGCGAGGGCGCCGATCCCGGGACACGCCGCGGTGCGGCCACACCGGCGACCGATGCGATGCCTGTCACCGCCGGGCCGCTGACCTTCCCCCCGGGATCTCGACTGACTCTCCAGGGCCTGCAAGCCCACAACCTGCGGATCCCGCGCCTGCGGATCCCGCTGGGCAGGTTGGTCGCCATCTCCGGCATTTCGGGCTCCGGCAAGTCCACGCTGCTCGATACGGTGCTCCATCGGAACTGGCTTCGGCGCAAGGGGGCCACGGTCGAGGATGTGGGGGCCGTGGAGCAAATCGAGGGATGGGATACGTTCGAAGATGTGCAGCTCGTGGGTCAGAGCGTTCTGGGACGCTCGGTCCGCTCCACTCCGCTCTCATTCGTGCAGGCCTATCCCGAAATCCGCGCCCTGTTCGCCGGCACACTGAAGGCTCGGCAGCTCGGGTTGTCACCGGGCGCCTTCTCCTTCAACACACCCGGGGGCCGCTGTGAGAGCTGCCGGGGGGTGGGAACCCAGACGCTCGAGATGTACTTCCTGCCGGATGTGGAGGTGCCCTGCGAGACCTGCGACGGACGGCGCTTTGGCCCCGAGGTGCTCGCTGTGGCCTGGCAGGGAAAGACGATCTGCGATGTGCTGTCGATGACAGTCACCGAGGCCACCCAGCTCTTTCGCAAGGAGGCGCGCATCGTGCAGCGCCTGGCGCCGCTGCGCGAGGTCGGCCTGGGGTACATCACGCTGGGACAGAGCACAAGCACCCTCAGCGGCGGCGAAGCCCAGCGGCTGCGGCTGGCCTCCTTTCTCGCCAGGAGCCACGGCCATGAGCGCCACCTGTTCCTCTTCGATGAACCCACCACCGGACTCCATGCCCGCGACGTCGAACGGCTCCTGCGCGCGCTGCGAGCCTTGATCGCCGCCGGCCACTCGGTGATCGTGGTCGAACACCACCTGGACCTGATCCGGGCCTCCGACTGGGTCATCGACCTCGGCCCGGGCGCGGGAAAGGACGGGGGCCGGGTGGTGTACCAAGGCCCCCCAGAGGGGATGCTGTCCCAGGCGGGAAGCATAACCGCGCGCTGTCTGGCGGCACACCTGGAGCGCGCCCGCCTCTCATGGGAAGCGGCACCTGGCGCGTGATGCTGGGAATCGCAGCGACAATGCCGGCGGCCGAGCAGGCTGCCGCCGAATCGGACGGCCCATGACCGGCGGCTAGGCCTCGAGCTCGACGTTCCAGTAGCGATCCGAGATGAACTGCTCCCAGGAGGCCTTGCGCTGGGCGAGCGGAATCGTGAGGATCGGGGTCCAGTGGGGCTCCCTGGGCGCCTTGACCAGGTGCATGCCCGCGTCCCGCATGGTGCGGTTCGACTTCCGCCGATTGCAGCGCAGGCAGGCCAGCACGCAGTTCTCCCAGGTCGAGACCCCCCCCTTCGACCGGGGCAGCACATGATCGATCGTCAGATCATCCATGTTCGGACGCGCCCCGCAGTACTGACAGCGATTGTGATCGCGCCGATAGATGTTGCGGCGGGAGAACGGCACGCGGCGGCTGGGGATCGCCTCGTACTGGGTCAAGACGATGATCTCGGGCACCTTGATCCGCAGGCGCACCGTTCGGATGCAGGGCTCGCCCTCGGACACGCGGAGGGAACTCCACGAGTCGAAATCGTGGGTCTGGCTCTCCTCGGGATCGAACGCCCGCGCGGCAGATCGGTAGATCATGCAGATGGCCGTCCGCACGGTCGTGGTCCCGATCGGATACCAGCTCCGGTTCAGAACCAAGGCAGCTTCATTGAGCACGGGAATCGCCTCCCCAGGCTGATCCGTTCCCGGCGAGTATAGCACAATCGGTACTCGGCGCCACGACAGATGGCCCGCAAGCCCCTGAATCCGCCCAGGCGGTGAACGGGGCGCTCGGGCGTCCGGACCGCCCACGTTCCAACTCGAGCCCCCCGTACGGCCGCCCTTTTGTTTGCCTGCCGGATGGATGGGCTGTATGCTGGTGGGTCGTTGGCCGTGGGTCGCGATCGATGCCCTGGGCCCGCCCCGGCGCCGGAAGCGGCGCGCCGCATCGGGTGAGAGGGGAATGGGCGCGGGATCTCACGGATGTCGGTGCCGCAGACGAGGTCGGCGGCGTTGCTCTGGGGGAGCCACCCGCAAGCGCATCTCCAGCCGCTGAGGGCGGCCGGTGAATTCGAGGGACCGGCAACATGTTCCTCTTGGTAGACATCATTCGGATCTTCGTCGAGATCTTCCTCACGATGGCTCCGTTTCTGCTCGCCGGATTCTGCCTGGCAGGCGTTCTGCGTGTGCTCATTCCCGCCGAGTGGCTGCGATCGACGGTGGGCAAGAACGACTTCCGATCCGTGCTGCTGGCTTCCCTGGCCGGTGTTCCGATGCCGCTGTGCTCCTGCTCGGTACTCCCGACGGCGGCGGCCATCCGCGATGCGGGGGCCAGCAAGGGGGCCACGATCGCGTTTCTGGTGTCCACCCCGGAAGTGGGGGTGGAATCGATCAGCCTCAGCTATGCCCTGCTCGACCCGACCATGGCGGTCGCCCGGCCGGTGGCGGCATTCGGCAGCGCCATGGCGGCCGGCCTGGCCACCAACGCCGTGGTGCGCCGAGAGGTCAGCGCCGCCCCGGGAACCGATCCCCGCGGGTGGGCGCCCCCCGATCAGCCGCCGTCCTCGGCGCCGGCCGCCCGGCCGACCGCGCCGGCCGGCCGCACCTCGCCGGGGCCGAGCTCGCACGCCGGGGCGAGCGACAGCGCGGCGCCCTCCACGGACCTGTTCGGCGATCGGCCTTCCCCCGACCTGTCGCGCTGGCAGCTGATCTTCGACTATGGATTTCGTCAGATCCTCGATCACATTCTCTCGTACTTCCTGATCGGCCTGTTCGTCAGCGCACTGATCGGGGCGCTGGTACCCGACGGGCTCCTCGAGAATCCCGCGCTGTATGGCTTTCCGGCCATGCTCCTGATGCTGGTCATCGGCATCCCGATGTATGTCTGCGACCTCTCCTCCACGCCGGTGGCCGCCATGCTGATCCTCAAGGGTCTCAATCCGGGGGCGGCACTCGTGTTCCTGCTGGCCGGTCCGGCCACCAACCTTGCGTCCCTGGCGGTGATCAGCAGACTGCTCGGCCGGCGGGTCACGATCACCTACCTCATCGCCGTCGCCGTGATGAGCCTGGTGGCCGGCTGGCTGCTCGATTCCTTCTATGCCGCCAGCGGCATCTCGCCGCAGGCCACCGTGGGCGGGGTCGGCGAGTTCCTGCCGGCCTGGCTCGCCTGGCCGTCGGCGATCATCCTGGTCGCCATGATGGTGCAGAGTGCCAAGCGGGTGAAGCTGCTGCACGGCTGGTCGGAGGCGCTGTCGCGCTTCAGCCGCCCCTGGGGAATCGACCTCGGCGGACGAACGGCCCGAGTCCTGGGTGTGTTTGTGCTCGTGGCGCTCTATGCCGCCACGGGTCTCTCGGTGGTCAGTCCGGGAGAGGTGGGCTGGGTCGTGACCTTCGGCAAGGTCACCCGTTCGGTCGTCGATCCCGGACTGGTCCTGCACTGGCCCTATCCGATCAGCCGCTTCGAACGCGAGGCGGTCGAGTTCGTCCGCTCGGCCGACCTTGGATTCCGGCAGGACAATGCGGCTCTGGCGATCGATACCCCCACCTACGACCGTCGCGGCACGTCGGCGCAGGCCCGGGAATTGACCAAGGAAGCCGAAATCGCCGACGGTGATGAGAACCTGCTGGCCATTCGCTACAGCGTCCAGTACAGCGTTGCCGACGCCTACGCCTATCACTTCCTGCTCGACGATCCGGCCACGCTGGTGGCGAGCGCGGCCGAGTCCTCGCTGCGCAGGGTGATGTGCGAGCAGCCGACCGACAGCATTCTGGTGAACCATCACCTCCGGCTGTCGGCCAAGGTCGCCATTCGCCTGCGAGAGGAACTGGCCTCTCTGACGCCCGGCATCGAGATCCTCCGGGTGGACTTGCTGGACATGCACGCCCCGCCCGAAGTCCATTTCGCCTTCCGCGATGTCGCCAGCGCCATGGAAGATCAGGAGCGCTTCATCCGGCAGGCGGAGAGCTATCGCAACCGGGTCATCGCCTCCGGGCGGGCACAAGCCTACGCGGCGCAAACCTCCGCCGACGCGGTCAAGACGACCCGCCTGGCGAAGGCCGCGGGCGAGGCGTACGGGTTCGAGGTCTTCGCCGATGCCAGCCGGCCGGTGCGCGGCATCACCCGCCTGCGCTTGCAGCTCGATGCGGTTGGGCGCGTACTGCGCAAGCCGCGCTTGATCGTTCCGATCGCCGATCTCCCGCTGGATTTGTGGATCGACCGCGGCAGCAAGATCACACGCTGGACCGACCTCTGGGGAGGTGCGTCCGGCAGCCTCGGATCCACTCCCGGCGCGGGCGGGGGCACGGGCGGCACCCGCCCGGCCGGCGCCGGATGGCCGGACCCGGCCGGCCCGGGCGGGAATACCCGCGGCGCACAGAGCACCTCCGACCAGGAAACCTGGAGGGAGAAGCTCCAACGTTTGGAGGGGAGCCAGCGATGAGACGAACCCTGACGGCCACCGTGCTGATCGCCCTGGGCATCGCGCTGTTGCTTTCCTGTGCCTTCGAAGTACAGGAAACCGAGTACGCGATCGTCCTCTTCTTCGGCGATCCGACCCGCATCATCCTGGAACCGGGCCTGCGCTGGAAGCTGCCCCCACCGTTCGAGACCCTGGTACGCATCGACAAGCGCCTGCGCATTTTGGATCCGGCCGAAGCCGAGTACCTCACACTGGACAAGAAGAACGTGCTGGTCGACACCTTCGCGGCATGGGAGGTCGAAGATCCCCTGCGCTATCTGGTCACCGTGCTTGACCGGGACACGGCCGAGGCTCAGCTCGAGGACATCCTGCGCGCCGAAGTCGGCGCGGCCATGGGAGCCCACGAGCTCTCGGTCCTGCTCTCGACCGAGAGCGACCAGATCCAGGTCGACGAGATCACCGAGATGATCACCGCCCGGGCCGCCGCCAAGGCCCGCGAAGGCTACGGCATCCGGGTGCGGGCCATCCGGCTCAAGCGGCTCAACTTCCCCGAGGAGAACCGGCAGGCGGTCTTCCGCCGTATGGAGGCCGAGCGCGAGCGAATCGCACGCCAGTACCGCTCCGAGGGCGAAGAGCAGGCCGAGATGGTCCGAGCCCAGGCGGATCTGGAGCGGGCCCAGATCATTGCGCGCGCCGAGCGGCGTTCGGCCGAGATTCGTGGCGAGGCGGATGCCGAGGCCGCGCGGATCTATGCCGAGGCCTACAATCAGGACGCCGAGTTCTACGCCTTTCTGAAGACCCTGGAAACCTATGAGAAGATTCTCGATGAGGACGCCACGATCGTGCTGCCGTCCGACTCGCAGCTTCTCCGCTTGCTGAAGGATTCACGCTAGTGCGGATCGACGACCCCCACACCCAGGCCGCCTCGGGAGCGGGTGGATCCCGGCCCCAGGATCCTCGCTCCGACGACCGGCCGCCGGTCCTGCTTGTCGCCCGCCTGCGCCGGTGGCGAAGCGGGCTGGCCCGGGCAGTCGGGTGGTGCACAGGGCGCAACCTGATCTATGCCCTTCTCTTGCTCGTGGTTGTCCACTGGGGGCTGACCGGTGTGCGCGTGATCCGCGAGGATGAGCAGGCGGTGGTCCTGCGCTTCGGCGCGGTCCACTCGGTCGTGCCGGCCGGCATTCTGTTCCACCTACCCTGGCCGATCGATGCCTCGATCCCGGTCAAGACGACCGAGGTCCGCACCATGCCGGTCGGCTACAAGCTCGTTGACGCGGTTCGCGGCATCGCCCCCGAGCCGAAGGAAATCGAGTGGGTCACCGGCGATACCAACATCATCAACCTGACCATGACGATCAAGTACTCGGTGAATGACCCGGTGAAATACCTCTTCCGGGTCGGCCCCGTGGATGCCGACTTTCTGGTGCGGCGCTGCGCGGAGTTCACCTTGACCGAACTGATTGCCCAGATGTCGGTCGATGAGTTGCTCACCAGCGGCAAGGTGCGTCTGGAGGAGCAAACCCGGATCAAGTCGCAGGAAGCGCTGGCATCCCTGGATGCCGGCCTGCGCGTGGTGACGGTCAACATCGGATCGGTCGAGCCGCCCGCCAGCGTCATCGAGGCGTTCAATGATGTCTCCACCGCGAAGCTCGAGAAGGCCCGCATGCTCAACCAGGCCGATGGGTACCAGAAGGACCTGATCCCGCGGGCCCGGGCGATGGCCGACCGCACGTCGCAGATCGCCGAGACCTACCGGACGGAGACCGTGGAACGCGCCCACGGTGAATCGGCCCAGTTCACCCAGCTCCTGGCCGAGGCCCGCAAGGCCCGCTCGATCACCGAAACGAGACTCTATCTCGAAGCGATGGAGCGGATCCTGCCCCGGACCCGCAAGATCGTGGTCGATACGAGGGAAGGCAAGCAGCTCCGCCTGGTGGAGTAGCGCTGTGAGCAGGAGCCGCCACAGGGAGGATGGCTATGGGGCTCTTCCACCTGCGTGAAAACGCAACCACGGTTCGCATCGAAATCCTCGCCGGTATCGTGACCTTCATCACCATGGCCTACATCATCTTCGTCAATCCCGTCATCTTGAGCGGCGTGGGATTCGAGGGGACCGGTCAGGAGTTCATGGATTTCGGCGCCGTCATGGTGGCCACCTGCCTGGGGGCGGCGATCGCCACGCTCTTCATGGGTCTGGTGGCGAACTATCCCATCGCCCTGGCCCCGGGGATGGGCGAGAATGCGGTCTTCGCCAGCTTCATCGCCATCGGCCTGATGACCTGGCAACAGGGGCTGGCCGCCACCCTGGTCTCCGGGATCGCCTTCTTCCTCCTGACGCTGCTGCGTGTGCGCCAGATGGTGATCGACAGCGTGCCGGCCTCTCTCAAGCATGCGATTGCGGTTGCGATCGGCATGTTCATCACCTTCCTGGGCCTCACCGGCGGGGGCATCATCATCAAGCCGGCCGGTCCCCTGCCGGTCGATCTGGGCGACCCGGCCAATCCGGCCGTCTGGACCACCCTGTTCGGCATCATCCTCACCGGCGTCCTGATGGCCCGCAAGATCCCGGGCGCGATTCTCCTGGGATTGGCCGGCACGACGGCCTTCGCACTGATCGCCGGCGTGACCCACTATCAGGGACTGGCTTCGGCGCCGCCCTCCATCAAGCCCACGTTCCTGCAGCTGTCCTTCGAGGGGCTGCTTACCTCGAACGGCATCGTGATCATCTTCGTGTTTCTCTTCATGGATTTCTTCGATTCGATCGGGACCTTCATCGGCGTCGGACAGGCGGGCGGATTCCTGCGGGATGGCAAGCTCCCCCGCGCCAGCCGGGCGCTGTATGCCGACGCCAGCGGTACCGTCGCCGGAGCGGCCCTGGGCACATCGGCGGTGACCTCCTACATCGAGAGCGCGGCCGGGGTGGCGTCGGGGGGGCGCACCGGGCTGGCCAGCGTCGTCACCGGCCTTCTCTTCCTGACCGCGATCTTCTTCTTCCCGCTGGCCAAGATGATCGGACAGCCGTTCGCCTACGAGGGCGCCTTCTTCTCGCCGGTCACCGCGCCGGCCCTCCTGGCGGTCGGCTGCCTGATGATCGGCGGCGTCCGGAAGATCCCCTGGGATGACATCAGCGAAGCGCTGCCGGCCCTGCTCATGATCCTGGGCATGCCCCTGACCTACAGCATCGCCGACGGCCTGGCGTTGGGCTTCATCACCTATCCGCTCCTGAAGTTTTTCGCCGGCAAGGGCCGCGAGGTGCCCGTGCTGATGTACATTCTGGCGGCGCTCTTCATTGCCCGCTATGTCTTCCTGCGGTCGTGACTCCGCCGGCCCGCTCTGACGGCCACCGCTTCAGGCGGATCACCGCCGGCGGTTCGTGCGACCGAACAGTTCCGCTTGCACGTCCGCGCCTCCCGTAGGAGATTCGGCCAGTAGCGTAGATCTTGTGTGGGAGGATCCAATGCGAAAGATGGCGGCCGTTCTGGCAGGACTCCTCATGGCGGCGCCGACCGTCGGCCTGGCTCGACAAAGCACCCTCACCGAGGCGACCTACAAACGGCTGGACACGATCCGGGAAGACAAGCGGCATCAGCTGTTGGCCTACCTGGAACGTATCAAGAGCCAGGCGCAGGCCGTCGCCCGCGACGAGGTCATGCTTGAGTTCTTCCAGCTCAAGAACCGGTACTATCAGCTCAAGAAGAGCACGCCGCCTCCGGCCGAATTGGAAAGCATGATCGAGCGACTGAAACAGAGCCTGCGTGAGCACTACCTCCGTCACTATCTCTCTTTCTACGACATCCTGTTCGTCAACGAAGCCGGTGATGTCTTCCACACGATCCGGCGGGAGGGCGACTATCACAAGAATCTCTTCGAGGGAGAGATGGCCCAGACCACGCTGGCAACCCAGCTTCTCCACCAACCCCAGGCCCGCTTCGTC